>JBBQDI010000139.1:0-5024 GCA_038319505.1 Burkholderiales bacterium | reverse complement strand
CGCTGCATCAGTATGCGGCCTCGGTGGAAGCCCATTCCGAGCACCCCATCGCCCGCGCCATTGCCGACGCTACCGAAAACAAATTGTCCATTGAAAATTTCACAGGCATTGCCGGCAAAGGGGCCGAGGCCCGGGTCGAGGGCAAGGAGGTCAAGGTGGTGAGCCCCGGTTACCTGAGTGAACAGAACATCGCGATGGATGACCCGCGTGTGGAGGAACTCAAAGCGCAAGGCAAAACGGTCGTATTCGTGCTGATCGACGGGCAACTGCAAGGCGCGATTGCCCTGGCCGACATCATCCGCCCCGAGTCGAAGCAGACGATTGCCGCGCTCAAGGCAATGGGCATCCAGTGCATGATGCTCACCGGCGACAACAAGCAGGTCGCCCTATGGGTTTCGGATCAGGTCGGGCTGGATGAATACTTCGCCGAAGTCCTGCCGCAGGACAAGGCGGCCAAGGTCAAGGAAGTCCAGTCCCGCGGCATGGTGGTGGCCATGACCGGCGATGGCGTGAACGATGCACCCGCGCTGGCGCAGGCGGATCTGGGGATCGCCATCGGAGCGGGTTCGGATGTGGCGGTCGAAACCGCAGACATCATCCTGGTACGCAGCAACCCACTGGATGTCGTGGCGCTCCTCAAGCTGTCCAAGGCCACCTACAGCAAGATGATCCAGAATCTGGTCTGGGCGACCGGCTATAACGCGTTCGCCATCCCGCTGGCTGGCGGCGCACTTTACGCCTGGGGCGTGGTGCTGTCTCCCGCATTGGGCGCGGCACTGATGGCCGCGAGCACCGTGATTGTCGCGATTAACGCGCGCATGCTCAGAATATCCAGGGACGCCGAACCCGCGGCGGCGATGCCGCAAGACAAGCAAGATGACGGTTCACAAGAACGGATCGCCAAGCGCGCCTATGAACTGTATGAACAGCACGGTCACCAGGACGGTCATACCAATCGAGATTGGCTGCAGGCGGAGCGGGAGATACAGAAAGACAGCACTCAAAAATAATCCTGCTGGCGGGATATGTTCGATGCCGCACAGAGCGGAGTTGTTCTTCCACGTATATATCACCTGTGGCTTTGTCAGTTTCAGACCAGTATGAAGGGGGCGTAATGCAAGCAACAAAAAGAATGGCTGTCGGACGCGTCTTTTATAGTGGCCGATGAACCTGTCTGTCATGAAGGCGCCTCGTACGACACCCAGGACATCGGCCAGCAAATCGCTGGGTAGAAAGGGGCTCCTGGATGGCATTGCGTTCAGGATGCTGTTCACTGGATCTGTTTTCGCTTGTGCGCTCGTTACCCCAGGCTCGGGTCATGCCGGTGAAGCCGAGGCGATCAATAGCGAACGCGTGCCAGCCACGTTTGATTCTGGCTTGCGACCCGCGCCCGATCGTTTCAATCAAACCCTGCTTGCGCAAAATCCCGCCAGCACGACGGATACTTCTCCCCAAGCCGCCGCCACGCTACCCGACACCCATTCCGGGCAGCCGGACCGATTCGGAAAACCGGAGGCGAGCAAGAGCTATCTGATTCCGGCCGAGGAGATTGTCGGGTTCAATTTCCTGCTCAATCGGTACAACTACCACTTCATTGACAAGCCGGTCTACGACACCTCCCTTCAAACGGTCCGGGATAATTTGACCCATAAATGGGTTGTCGACACCGATCCTTTCGCGGTGAACCAGTTCATGCATCCGTATCAGGGATCCGTTTACTTCGGTCTCGCGCGATCGGCCGGCCTCGACTACTGGGAATCCCTGGGTTATGCCTTCGGCGGCAGCTTGCTGTGGGAGATCGCAGGTGAAACGGGACCGCCCTCCATCAACGATTTGGTCACAACCGGCTTCGGCGGTGCCTTTCTCGGCGAACCGCTGTTCCGGATGGCGAGCCTGTTGCTCGAGGGTGGAGGTAAAACGCCTGTGTTCTGGCGCGAGGTGGGGGCAGCGGCGATTTCGCCCGCTCTGGGGTTTAACCGGCTCGCTTTTGGAGACCGGTTCCGCACGGTATTTGATAGCCACCACCCCGCGACCTATGCCTACGTGCGTCTTGGCTGGAACCAGGTTGATAGCGTGTTCGATGATGCCGTGTCGCAAAAGATAAAACGCGAAACAGCGACCGCAGACTTCCACATGTCATACGGGCTGCCCGGCAAGAACGGCTATCGCTATACGCGTCCTTTCGACTACTTCGATTTCGAATTTTCCGCCAACTCCGCCAACGTATTCGAGAACATCATGAGCCGGGGGCTCCTGATCGGAATGCCATATGAGGCAGGCGAAAACTATCGCGGCATATGGGGCCTCTATGGCAGCTACGATTACATATCGCCGCAGATCTTTCGCATCTCGAGCACAGCGGTTTCGCTTGGAACGACCGCCCAATGGTGGATCTCAAAAACAGTGGCGCTTCAGGGTACCGCCCTCGCCGGACTGGGCTACGGTGCAGCCGGGACCATCCACGGTTCAGGCGAGCGCGATTACCACTATGGCGCCACGCCGCAGGCGCTCCTTGCGCTGCGTCTGATGTTCGGTGAGTCAGTCGATTTCGACTTAACGGCGCGTTCATACTATGTCAGTGATGTGGCCTCTACCGAGAATCGGGGAACGGAGCGTATCTACCGCGGGGATGCCGCGTTGACCGTACGTGCTCAAGGTCCCCACGCCATCACGCTCAAGTACAGCGCCTCCCAACGAAATGCACACTACCCAGACATTACGGACACGCAGCAGAACGTGAAGACCATCAGCCTGCTCTACACTTACTTTTTCGGTGATTCCAAGTTCGGAGCGGTCGAGTGGCGTGCCGCTGTCGGACCCTGAATGGCTCAACCTGCTTGCGACGCAACGCTTTCAGGCGTGCGCACGCGTTGCACGGTCCGTTACGCCTGCTATCGGGTGCGTGTCCCTAACGTCCCGTGAATCAAATTAAGGATCCCGTGACATGAAACAAGACAAGCATCTCTCGATGATCCGCAGCTTTCATCTTGCGGACTGGTTTACGTTAGGCAATGCAGCCTGCGGCGTCGGTGCGCTGTTCTCCGTCATGACCTATTTGCAGACCCCGGATGTGCTGCATCTGTATTTTGCGTGCGCGCTGGTTGCCCTGGCATTCGTATTCGATGTTTTCGATGGCAGCGTCGCGCGCTGGCGCCAGCAAAGTTCGGTGCTGGGGCGCGAGCTCGACTCCCTTTCCGATGTGATCTCGTTCGGCGTCGCACCGGCGGCCATCGCCTATGGCGTTGGCATGGACGGCCTGTGGGATCGCTTGATTCTGATCTACTTCGTGGTATGCGGTGTGAGTCGGCTTGCCCGCTACAACATCACCGCCGAGACCCTGGCGCAAGGCAGCGACAAGGTGAAGTATTTCGAGGGCACGCCGATCCCCAGCTCAGTCATGCTCGTGATCGTCATCGCCATCGCCGCCGGCTTCGGGGCAATCGGCGACCAGCTCTGGTTTGGGATGATCCACCTGGGGCCATGGCGGTTTCATCCTCTGGTGTTGATGTTCGCGGTTTCCGGGTCGTTGATGATCAGCCGGACCTTGCACATTCCGAAACTCTGAGCGGGCTATCGCATCGACGATGCGCTAAACAGCCCTTATGCATATCCTGGAAGCAGGCGCACGCCCTAACCAGTCGAAACAGGAGAAGCCAATGCGCCTCCCTCATGTACGTCCCCTCCTCCTCAGCCTGTTGATCCTGAATCTAGGCGCCTGTGGTGAGGTGGCAAACTTGCCGGAACAGGCAGGCATCGGCCCCCATCCGACGTTACCGTCACCGAACCCCACGCTCATCCCGACCGTCAATATCGCCCCGGCCAAAGGCTGGCCTGCAGGCACGACGCCCAAGGCGGCCCCCGGCCTGGCGGTGAATGCCTTTGCAATCGCTCTTGACCACCCGCGCTGGCTTTACGTCCTCCCCAACGGCGATGTGCTGGTTGCAGAATCCAATGCCCCACCGAAGCCGAAAGACGGCACCGGCATCAAGGGCTGGATCATGAAGTGGTTTATGAAACGCGCGGGGGCGGGCGTGCCGAGTGCCAATCGCATCACCCTGTTGCGTGATGCCAATGGCGATGGCATCGCGGAAGTGCGCACGGTTTTCCTGCAGGGACTCTATTCCCCCTTTGGCATGACCTTGGTCGGCAACGACCTGTATGTTGCCAACTCAGATGGGCTTGTGCGTTTTCCCTACCGCAGCGGTGAAACCCGGATCACCGAACCCGGCATAAATGTAATCGCCCTGCCCGCCGGCCCGATCAACCATCACTGGACCAAAAATGTAATCGCCAGCCGCGATGGTCTACGGCTGTATGTCACGGTGGGATCGAACAGCAACGTCGGCGAAAACGGGATGGAAAACGAGGTCAATCGTGCCGCCATCTGGGAAGTTGATCCGGCCACAGGCCGTTCGCGGATATTTGCTTCGGGCTTGCGCAACCCGAATGGCCTGGCCTGGGAACCGCAGAGCGGTGCGCTGTGGACAACCGTCAACGAACGCGATGAACTCGGCAGTGACCTGGTGCCCGACTACATGACCTCGGTGAAAGACGGCGCATTTTACGGCTGGCCTTACAGCTATTACGGCCAGCATGTCGATACGCGCGTAAAACCGCCCCGGCCCGACCGGGTGGCCCAGGCGATTGCCCCGGATTATGCGCTAGGCGCGCATACCGCCTCGCTCGGGCTTGCCTTCTATGAGGACACCTTGTTGCCGCGTCACTATGCCGGCGGCGCATTCATCGGTCAGCACGGCTCCTGGAACCGTCAACCCCCCAGCGGTTACAAAGTCATTTTTGTGCCGTTCGCAGCAGGCCGCCCTGCCGGGATGCCCGAGGATGTGCTCACCGGCTTTCGCAATGCGCAAGGTCAGGCATTAGGCCGTCCGGTGGGTGTGGTGGTCGACCGGGCAGGTGCGGTGCTGGTCGCCGATGACGTTGGCAACATCGTGTGGCGGGTAAGCCCCGCCAAGGCGGAATAGGGGCGGTTCAGCATCAATGATGACGCGGTATACCCGCTATGC
>JBBQDI010000138.1:0-5035 GCA_038319505.1 Burkholderiales bacterium | reverse complement strand
TGTCTCAGACGCTGCATTATGAGGAAGCCGTCAATGCGTATCAACGTGCGCTGGCCTCTGATCCGAATCAGGGGGGGTGGTTTCTGGGGATGGGGCTGGCGCTGGAGTCGTTGGGGCGTTTGGACGAGGCGAAGGGGGCCTATCGGAGTGCGCTTGAACGAGGCGAGTTCAAACCGGATGTGATCAAGTTTTTGCGACAAAAACTCGACTTGCCTAGCCTGTAATGCCTTGTATAGGTGGAACGCAGCCTTGTTGTTATTAAACAACGCTATTTCTGCGTAACAGAAGTAATTCAATAGATAGTGGTTTTCTTTTGCCGATTTGTTAAAATTCCGCGCGTCGGCTGGATTGCATGTCCCGGACCGATCTCTGGTGTGGGTTTTTATATTCGTAAGTAAAGGGAAATCAAATGAAATATTCTATTCTGCTGGCCGCTCTGTTGGCTGTGTCCATGTCTGCTTGTGGCAAAAAAGAAGAAGCTGCTGCTCCTGTTGAAGCGCCTGCTGCTGAAGCACCGGCTCCGATGGAAGCTGCTCCGATGGAAGCTGCTCCGATGGAAGCTGCGCCTGCTGAAGCTGCGCCTGCTGAAGCTGCGCCTGCTGAACCCGCCAAGTAATTCCGGGATCGGGAACGAAAAACCGGCCTGTTGGCCGGTTTTTTTACGCCTGCAAAAACTGATCGAGCCGCGTCATGGCTTCGCTCAGACGCAGCAAGGGCTGGGCGTAGGCAAAACGGACATGGTGGGCCGCGAGATGGTGGCCAAAGTCGATTCCGGGCGTAACCGCGACACCTGCGTGATCCAGTAACCGGGTAGCGAATACCTGGCTGTCCGTGGTGAAACGGCTGCATTCGGGATAGAGATAGAACGCGCCCTGCGGGATGAGCGGAATGGCAAAACCACGTTCGCGCAAGGCGGGCAACAAATAGTCGCGCCGGGTACGCATCTCGGCCTTGCGGGATTCAAGTTCGATCAGGGTGGCCGGCTGGAATGCTGCCAATGCCGCATGTTGTGCCGGAGTGGACGCGGCCAGAAACAGATTTTGTGCCAGCCGTTCCAGTGCCGGCATGGCCCAGGCCGGTGCGGTCAGCCAGCCAAGGCGCCAGCCCGTCATTAAAAAGTACTTGGAGAAGCTGTTGATGACGAAAACGTCGTCCCAGCGTGCGGCACTGTGTTCGGTGCCGTCGTAAGTGAGTGCCAGATAAATCTCGTCGACAATCAAGGCCACCCCCTGGGCGCTGCACCAATCGTGGATGCGTGAGAGCTCAACGGGTGAAATGACGGTTCCGGTGGGATTGGACGGGCTGGCGATCAGCACGACGCGGGTGGCGGCAGTGGCGTAGTGCTTGATCTGATCGAGCGTAAGCTGGAAGTCGCTGTCGGCATCGACCGCTAGGGTCACTGCACGGGCGCCGCAAAACCGGGCGAAATGACGGTTGCATGGATAGCCGGGATCGGCCATCAGCACCTCGTCGCCAGGGCCGGCCAGCAGGCCCAGCGCCAATAGCAGGGCGCCCGATGCGCCAGGTGTCACCACAATCCGTTCCGGATCAACTGCGGCCTGCCACCGCGATGCATAAAATCCGGCGATGGCTTCACGCAGGGCGGGCAGACCCAGTGCGTTGGTGTAATGGGTGCATCCGGCGCGCAATGCTGCCATTCCGGCTTCGATGATGGGGGCGGGTGTGGCGAAGTCGGGCTCGCCAATTTCAAGATGGATGATGTCGCGCCCGGCAGCCTCCAGGGCCTGTGCCTGCGCCAGAATGGCCATGGCGTGGAAGGGTTCGATGCCCTCCATGCGTGCTGCCGAGTAAGGTTTAGACAGGGTCATGGGTCTCCAGTCGAATCAGTGGGTTCTGGCGATAGAACTGCTGCAACTGCTGGTAAATTTCCGGGTACGCCTTGTCGAGCAGATGCGGTATCTCGAAGAACACCTCGGTCAGCACGGCAAAAAACTCGGCGGGATTGGTGGTGGCGTAGGGATCAATGGCCGTGTCTTGTCCCGCATTGACGTGGGTGGTCAGGTCAGCATAAGCCGCACTGAAATCGCGCGCCCAGCCAGCCGCATCCATACCGCGATGGAGCGGTGGAAAACCATTGGCATCGCCGTTCAGCATGTCGAGTTTGTGCGCAAACTCATGCAGCACGACGTTGTGTCCGTCGCACTGCCCGCTTTCCATCACGCTGGCAATCGACAACACGAGGGGGCCGCCGGACCAGGCTTCCCCTGCCAGGATGTCTCGTGATCGATGGACAACGCCTGCCGCGTCCATTTCATCGCGTGGGTGCAGGAATTCATCAGGATAGAGAATGATTTCGTTCCAGCCATGGTAGCTGTCTGCGGCGAGATTGAGTGTCAGCAGACAGGCTTGCAATGCGATGGTCAGCTGAATCGTGTCATCGACGCTTGCGCCGCCTGCTGCGGAGAATGTTTTGTCATGGATAAACAGGCTGGCGGATTCACGCAGGCGGCTGAGCTCGGATGGAACGAGGCCGCGCAAAATGGGCAGCGTGATGATGGCTGTATTGAAGGCGTCGTGCGGGATGGCATGTTGTTTGAGAATGCGTGCGCGCCGCCAGCGGCCAAACCAGCTCATGCACTCACGCTCACTCTTCGGCGTCAGCGTCGAGCAGGTGCGCAGTGTCGGCGTCCGGGTGTTCAAGTTCGACCCGCTCGATCTGCTGGAAGCGGCGGTTGATCTTGTCACTTGAAATGCGCACTTCGCTCACATCCTTGTTGGCCTGCTCGATGTGGGTGGCGAGTTTTTTCATGCGCTCATCAAAGCGGGAAAAATCCTTGGCCAGCTTGGAAAGCTCGTCCTTGATGACATGGGCCATGCGTCGCGTTTCCGAATCTCGAATCACGGCGCGCGCAGTATTCAGCACCGCCATCAACGTGGTGGGCGAGGTCAGCCACACCCGCTTTTTCTGCGCATGTTCTACCAGATCGGGATGGTAGGCGTGGATTTCTGCAAACACCGCTTCTGCAGGCAGGAACATGACTGCACCATCCGAGGTTTCGCCGGAAACGATATATTTGGCGGCGATATCGTCAACGTGTTTTTTGACGTCTGCCTTGAACTGCCGCCGTGCCGCTTCACGTTCAGACTGCTGGAGACTATCGTCAAACATGCGGCTGTAGTTTTCCAGCGGAAACTTGGAGTCGACGCACACCGAGCCGGTAGGCTCGGGCAGGATCAGCACACAGTCTACGCGTGCGCCGCTTTTCAGCGTGTGCTGGAAGGCATAGGCATCGGGCGGCAGGCTGTTCCGCACCAGCGCTTCCAGCTGTACCTCGCCGAATGCACCGCGCGAACGCTTGTCGCCCAATATCTCCTGCAGCGAGACGACATTGGTAGCCAGGCTTTCGATTTTTTTCTGCGCTTCGTCGATGACTGCCAAGCGCGTCATCACCGAAGTGAAGGTCTCGTTGGTTTTCTTGAAGCCTTCGTCGAGTCGCTCGGCTACTTTTCCGGAAATTTCGTTGAGCCGGCCGTCAACCGTTTGTGACAGTTGCTGCACGCGCTCGCCAAATTGGGTGGTCATGCCCTTGAGTGTGTCCTGCAGCAGGCTTTGCTCGGCGCGCCCCTGTTCGATCAGCTTTTCCAGCATCACGGTCTGGAACTGGCTGAACTGACCGGTGACCGTTTGACGTGTTTCCGCCAGCCGTTCGGTTTGCGCCACCTGCAGGGCCGACAACTGGGTTTGCATGCGATCGGATTGCTGCGACAAGCCCGTGTGCAGGTCGGTCAACACTGCACGATGACGGGCATCCATGTCCTGCGTCAGCAGCGCGGGCAAGCCGTTTTGTTCGCGACGCAACGCCTGGATGCGTAGCAGCAGGAGAAAAGTGACAAGGATGAGAGCGGCGAGGCCAACAAGAAGGCCGATATCGACAGGACGCATGGCACCGATTTTACCTGCGACGCGCACAAAAAACCCGGCACAAGGCCGGGTTTTCTATCAAGTCGCACCGGTATAGGGCCGGCGTGTCGCTTACGCTGCAGCGCGACCCGCGCGCTTGCGCTCGTGTTCCAGCAGATGGCGCTTGCGAATGCGGATCGATTTCGGCGTGAGTTCGACCAGTTCGTCGTCGTCGATGAATTCCACCGCAGATTCCAGCGTCAGCTTGATCGGTGTGGTCAGGCGCACGGCTTCGTCGGTGCCGGAGGAGCGCACGTTGGTCAGCTGCTTGCCCTTGATCGGGTTGACCACCAGGTCGTTGTCACGGCTATGGATGCCGATGATCATGCCTTCGTACAGCTTGTCGCCGGGGGAGACAAACATGCGGCCGCGATCTTCCAGTTTCCACAGTGCATAGGCCACCGCTTCGCCGTTGTCCTGACTGACCAGCACGCCGTTGTGGCGGCCGGGCAAGTCGGGTTTCACCGGACCGTAGTCATCGAACACGTGGCTCATTAGGCCGGTGCCGCGCGTCATCGTCATGAAGTCGGACTGGAAGCCGATCAGGCCACGTGCGGGAATGTGGTATTCCAGGCGAGTCCGGCCCTGACCGTCGGATTCCATGTTGGTGAGCTCGCCACGGCGGCGGCCGATCTCTTCCATGATCGTCCCCTGGGTGTCGTCTTCGAGGTCGATGGTGAGGTTTTCATACGGCTCGCATTTTTCGCCGTTGATTTCCTTGTAGACGACGCGCGGTTTGCCCACGGCCAGCTCGAAGCCTTCGCGACGCATGTTTTCCAGCAGGATGGTGAGGTGCAACTCGCCACGACCCGAGACGCGAAACACATCGGCGTCGCCGGTTTCGTCAACGCGCAGGGCGACGTTGACCAGCAGTTCTTTCTTCAGGCGCTCGCGAATCTGGCGGCTGGTGACGAACTTGCCTTCGGTGCCGGCCAGGGGCGAGGCATTGACCATGAAGTCCATGTTCAGCGTGGGTTCGTCCACCGGCATCACGGGCAGGCCGACTGGATTTTCGCGGTCGCATATGGTGACGCCGATGCCGATGTCGTCGAGACCCGAAATGATGATGATGTCGCCGGCTTCGGCTTCTTCCACCGGCACGCGTTCGAGGCC
>JBBQDI010000137.1:0-5044 GCA_038319505.1 Burkholderiales bacterium | reverse complement strand
GGGCTGGGTTCATGGAAAAAAGAAGGGGCGTGGCAGCTGCCAGCTGAATAAACTCACGGCGCATCATGATGGTCTCCCATTTCGGTTGGTCGGACGCAACGCGCCGGATGTTCCGGGACGCGAAACGCCACGGCTAGCGATGCACGTCGCTAGACCCGTCTTGAGTGTAGCAGGCCAATCAGAGCTTGCTGAACCCGAAGTCAGCTGCGGCGCAAAGCGGCAATGCTGTCCTTCAAGGGCGTGACAATAGGCTCGATCTTGCGTCGCATCAGTGAGCCGATGGCCGTGGTTTTGAGGAAAATCGGACGCACTGTTTCAGCATCTATCGAGGCCAGTGTGTCGAGCGCTGCGCAGTCGGATTCAAACTGGGGTGCAGTTTTGAGCAGGGATTCGCGCGCGGTATTGCGCGTGGTTTCGTCGGCCTGACGCAGCGGGGCGAACCAGTTGGCAAGCGCATTCAGCGTGTGGTTCACCACTTCCTGGATTTCCGGATGGTCGAGTATGACCGCGGTGGTGGCGAGGAAGGTTTGGCCCTGGCCGGAAAGTGCTTTTGCCAGCATTACGCTGTAAGGGTTGTCGGCAAGCACTGGTACGCTGGCGTGATCCGTGCGCGCGGCACGCGGATTGGGCAGGTCGTCGGGCTGCAATTCGAGAAAGGCCACGTAATAGGAATTGCGGCTGTTGCCGCGTTTCCAGATGGCCAGCCGTTCGGCATCGGTGAGCACACCTGAATACAGCATGACGGCCACGGTGTCGAGAATGCCGACATCGTCCTCGTGCAGGAAGGCCAGATGATCAACCAGGAATTCGATCAGTGTGCGTCCCATGCTGCCCTGGACCACCACGTCGCGCATCAGCATCAGGCGTGCGTTCTCGATCGTCGGCATGCACCACCACGCGTGGCGCGCCATTTCATCGGTGAGTGCGGGCGAGTGCACCACGGCCACCACTGCTTCTTCTTCGGCAATCAACAACAACTGTGCCAGATGCTGGGGCGAGAGTCCGGATTGCGATTGCCGTGTCCAGCGGGTCAGGTGCACCGGGTAGCCGCCGGGTGATCCCAGTGCATGACCGGACAGCAGTTCGCGTACCCGTTTCAGGTAGCGGTCAGTTCGCTGGTTGGGTTTCAACGGGACGCTGGCTTCGCCCTGCGGCGTCAACGCCCACAAGGTCATGTTCGACTCGTCGATGCGAACGGCCTTGATCTCGGTGGTGAAGAGGACGTTCAACCGCAGTTCGTCTTCGGGCGAAAGTTCGTCGTTCATAGGGTCTTGAATGCGTCACGCGCAGCGGCGATCGTGGCGTCGATGTCGGCGTCGGTGTGCGCCGCCGAAACGAAGCCGGCTTCAAACGCAGAGGGCGCGAGGTAGACGCCGTGGTCGAGCATGGCGTGGAAGAACCGGTTGAATTTCTCCTTGTCGCACTGCATCACCTCGGCAAAGCTCGCTGGCGGTTTGGCCGCGAAATAGAGGCCAAACATGCCGCCGACCGAATCGGCACTGAAGGTGACGCCGGCGTCCTTTGCTGCCGTCGACAGGCCTGCGACCAGGCGCTGGGTGCTGGCGGCGAGCTGCGCATAAAACCCCGGTTCGCTGACGGCCTTGAGCGTTGCCAGGCCGGCGGCAACCGCAACAGGATTGCCCGACAGTGTGCCGGCCTGGTACACCGGGCCCAGCGGCGCGAGCTTGTCCATGATGTCTGCACGACCACCGAAGGCACCCACCGGCATGCCGCCGCCGATCACCTTGCCGAGCGTGGTCAGGTCGGGGCGGATGCCGAGCAGCTTTTGTGCACCCCCCAGATCGACACGAAATCCGGTCATCACTTCGTCAAAAATCAGCAGTGCACCCGATGCATCGCACAGCCGGCGCATGGCGGACATGAACTCGGGCGTAGGCTTGACCAGGTTCATGTTGCCGGCAAACGGCTCGACGATGATGCAGGCGATCTCGGTGCCCAGCTCGGCAAAGGTGCGCTCCAGCCCGGTGACGTCGTTGTAATCAAGCACCAGGGTTTGCGCGGCCGTTTCCGCCGGCACGCCGGCCGAGGTGGGGTTGCCGAAGGTGAGCGCGCCGGAACCGGCTTTCACCAGCAGAAAATCGGCGTGGCCGTGGTAGCAGCCTTCGAACTTGATGATCTTGCTGCGCCCGGTGAAGCCGCGCGCCAGGCGGATTGCGCTCATGGTCGCCTCGGTGCCGGACGATACCAGGCGGACCTTTTCGATGCTGGACACCAGTCGGGTAATCAATTCGGCGATTTCGAGCTCGGCGGCCGACGGCGCGCCGAACGACAATCCACGCGCTGCGGCATCCTGTACCGCTTTAACCGTACCGGGGTGCGCATGACCGAGAATCGCCGGGCCCCACGAACCAACATAATCGATGTACTCGCGGCCGTCTGCATCCCACACCCGCGAACCTAGTGCGTGGTCGAAAAACACCGGTGTGCCGCCCACGCCTTTGAATGCGCGCACCGGCGAATTCACCCCGCCAGGAATGACTTTTTGCGATTGTTCAAACAGGGTTTCGTTGCGGGTCATGGCTGGGCTCATTGTTCTGATTCCACGTTAAACAGTTGATTCAAGTCGTGCGCGGTGGCACGGACGTCGGGTGCATCGAACAGGGCCGACAGGATGGCGAGGCCATCTGCCCCTGCATCGAGCAGCTGTGATGCGTTGCCCAGCGTGATGCCGCCGATGGCAATGATCGGGATGTGGATGGTCTGGGTCGCTGCGCGCAATAACCCCACATCAGCGCGCCCGGCCGCAGGTTTGGTGGGCGACGGAAAGAAGCTGCCGAAGGCGATGTAGTTGGCACCCGAGGCTTGTGCTGTCTGTGCCAACTCGAGGTTTTGATAGCATGACGCGCCGATCAGCTTGTCCTTGCCGAGGATGATGCGCGCCTCGCGCAGGCTGCCGTCGTCACGTCCCAGATGAACGCCATCTGCATCGCAGAGATCAGCCAGGCGCAGGTCGTCATTAACGATGAACGGCACGTTGTATTGGCGACATAGTGCGACCAGTTCACTGGCTTGTTCATGGCGGAGAGCGACATCAGTCGATTTGTCGCGATATTGCACCGCAGCCACGCCACCTGATAACGCGGCTTCGACTTGCGTCAGCAAGCGTTCGGTGTCAGCGGTTTCGGGCGTGATGGCATATACGCCACCCGGAAATTCGAGCATGGTGAAAATCAGGCGTTGCCTTCTGTTTGTGTGTCCTGGGCCCAGAAAAATCGCTCGGGAATGTATTGACCCATGCCGGGGCGGAATGCGGCTTTCAGGGTTTCGTAGGTGAAATTCTGCGCTTCGCGCACCGCTGCCGGTACGTCCTGCCCATACGCCAATGTGGCCGCGATGGCAGAGGCGAGCGTGCAGCCCGAGCCATGATAGCTGCCAGGCAGGCGATCCCAGGCGTCGGTCTGCACATGGCCGCTGGCGTCATACAGGCTGTTCAATACGCGCGGCGTGGCTTCGTGGGTGCCGGTGATGAGTACGTATTCGCAGCCCAGATCGGTCAGGTGTTTGGCGCAGGCAGCGAGATCCATGTCTTCCTCGTCCGACTCAAACAAGGCCAGCCGGCGCGCTTCATGGCTATTGGGCGTGAGCACGCTGGTTTGCGGGATCAACAGATCACGCATGGCCGAGATCATGTCCTCGCTGGCAAGTTCATCGCCGCGTCCGGATGACAGTATCGGGTCAAGTATCACGGGAATATCGGGATAGTCGGCGAGTATTTCGGCGATGACCGCGATCGACTCGGGGCTGCCCAGCATGCCCAACTTGAATGCCGCTACCGGTACGTCTTCCAGCAGCATGCGCGCCTGGTCCATCACCCACTCGGAATCGATCACCAGAATTTCGTCCACCCCGGCGGTGTCCTGCACGGTCAGCGCAGTGATGACCGACAGCGGATGGCAGCCCATGCTCGCCAGCGTCAGCAGGTCGGCCTGGATGCCCGCGCCACCGGTCGGGTCAGACGCGGCAAAGCTGAGTACCAGCGGGGGTGCGGTTTTGGGGGAGAGTATGGATGGCATGGCGTCACTGCTTTAGAATCAAGTTCCGATTTTAGCTTGAATTCTCCTTGCACCCATGTCCGAGACCCCTGAATACAAAAGCTGGATGTGCCTGATCTGCGGCTACATATATCACGAAGAGGCTGGCGCGCCTGACGACGGTATTCCGCCTGGTACCCGTTGGGCAGACGTGCCCATTAACTGGACCTGCCCGGATTGCGGGGCGCGCAAGGATGATTTCGAGATGGTGGTGTTTTAACGGATCACTCTTTTACATTTGCGCGCTCAAGATTCCCTTCCGATGAGCGTAAGAACGTAGGCGTGACATGATTTCAGCGCTAGAATCTGTTTCGCCCCGAAAAATCGCTGCTGTCAATAGCATACTTGGACGGGTCTAATAATGTCTAACTATGGAGAAAGTCATGATTTTGCGATGGATAACAGCGTGGGTCTTGTTCCTTGTTTCAGCAAGTGTATGGGCGATTTCTCCCTACATACAAGGGGATACGGTAGCCGGCGGCAACGTCCAGGCGGTGGCGACGGCAGTCGAGGCCAAGCTGAAGAGCGGCGGCTTCAAGGTGATCGGCAAGTATTTCCCCAAAGCCTTGGCAGGGTATGGTGTGGTGGTTGCCACTGACGATGCCATGCTGAGCGAAGTTGGTTCGGTTGGTGGCAATGCCGTGCTGGGGGCGGCCATTCGTGTGGGGGTCAAGGCAAATGGCAGTGTGACGTATACCAATCCGGATTACTGGTATCGCGCGTACTTCCGCAATGCCTTTGACAAAAAAGAAGCCTCTGTCAAGGCCCTGCAGGAACGATTGAAAGATGCGCTGGGCGCGGGTAAAGGGCAGGGCGGTGACGAATCTGCTTCCAGTCTGTCCAATTATCGCTACATGATCGGCATGGAGCGTCTGGATTCATGGAAGAACAAACTGGCCCAGTACGGCAGCTTCACCGAGGCAGTGAAGACAGTGCGCGACAATCTGGCCAAAAGCACCGGCAACACGACCAAGGTCTACGAGGTAATCATG
>JBBQDI010000136.1:0-5051 GCA_038319505.1 Burkholderiales bacterium | reverse complement strand
GTGTGCGAATTATCCCACAGGCCGTGCGCGCGCCTGCTGGATCAGATGGGTGAGCAGAGCACGCAGTTTGGCGGGGCGCAGCGGTTTGTGCAGCATCGGAATGCCAGCCTGCGAGATACGCAGAATGGTGTCGGGCGCAGTGTCGCCGGTGACCAGGATGGCCGGGATGTCGTGGCCGTATTTTTGCCGCAGGCGCGTGATGACTTCGATGCCGTCGGTGTCGTCGGGCAGGCGGTAGTCCGAGACTATGACGTCAGGGCTGCGATCGATGGTTTCAAGCCATTGCACGGCTTCATCAGCGCTGTGCGCAGTGACCAGATCGATGTGCCAGTTGTCGAACAGTTCAGCCATGCCACGTAGGATCGCACTTTCGTCATCCACCAGCAGCACCAGCGCGTCGGCCGGGATTTGCTCGGGTGCACTCGCCGGGGTGGGTGACTGGATTAACTGGGCGTTGCCACAGGGCACATCGATGCTGAACACGGAGCCATGCTGTGGACGAGATCGCAAATCCACTCGATGCCCCAGCAGTCGGCCCAGACGCGACACGATGGCGAGCCCCAGTCCCAGCCCCTTGTTGCGATCGCGTGCCAGGTTGTGCAGCTGTACAAACTCCTGGAACACGCTTTCCTGCTGATCGTAGGGGATACCGCGTCCGGTATCGATCACGCTGAGACGGACCATGCGGCCGCGGCGCCGGCATGCGACCAGCACGCCGCCATCGTCGGTGTAGTGGATGGCGTTGGAAATCAGGTTGACCAGGATGCGCTCGATCAGCAGCGGGTCGCTATAAAGGGTGACGTCGCACGGGCGAAAGTGCAGCCGCAGCTGTTTTTCAGCTGCCAGCGCGCTGAACTGCTTGTCGATATCGAGCAACATTTTCCGCAGCGAAAAATGTACCGGATGGACTTCGATGGTGCCTGCGTCCAGCCTCGAAATGTCGAGCAGGGCGTTGAACAGCAACTCCATGGCGGCGGTGGATGCCTCGATATTGTCGATCAGGGTTTGTGCTTCGGGTTGCTGGTTGCGCATCTTCAACGCGGCGACAAACAGCGACAGCGCGTGCAGGGGCTGTCGCAGGTCATGGCTGGCTGCAGCAAAAAAGCGCGACTTGGCATGGTTGGCGCGCTCGGCCATGTCTTTTTTAGCGGCGAGGTCGGCGGTGGCTTCGCTGATGCGCTTTTCCAGTTCGCTGCGGTGGGTTTGCAGGGCTTCGGCCATGTTGTTCACCCCAGTGGCCAGCGTGCCAACCTCTCCTTCTGGTGGGAGCTGCGTGCGTACCCCGAGGTCGTCACAGGCGAGTCGCCCCACAACCTGCGCGATGTGCTGCAATTGTCCAGCCAGGCGGTTGGATAGTCGCCAGGCCAGTGCGCCGGTGATTACCAGGGCCGCCAGCATCAGCAGCGCGGCACGCATCAGCGTGTTGTGTTTGAACACGCTGATCTCGTCGCGTGATACCCCGACTTCCACATGCCCGAGCAGCGCGTTGGGAGGCACCGGGCGCGTGCCGGCGATGGCATTATTGTGGAAACCGGCGGCTGGAAATGGAATCTCGTTGTGTTGCCGATAATAACGATCGGACGGGTGCACGCTGTCCCCGGTGCGGGCGATCGTCCGCCCATGGGCATCGGTTACGCGGGCAAACACCAGCCGATTAGTTGCAGTCTCGGCCTGCAGCAACGCAAGTATACGAGCGGTGTCGCCGCTCATCAGCGAATAGGGCAGGGCGTCGGCCAGATGACGGACTGCGTTGGTGGCGCGCGCATGCAGCGCTGCTTCGGCGGTGGCGAGGGTCTGCGTGGTGAAATAGGCCACCATCCCAAATTCAGTCAGCAAGGCGGGTAGCAACGCAATGATCAGCATCCGGCTGCGGATACTGGAATGCAGCAGGCGGGTGATTCCTGGGAACACGTTCACGCAGCGCTAGGACGTTTGGGTCAGCCGCTGAATTGCCAGCACGGCTTCGGTGCGATTGGTGACTTCGAGGGCGCGAAAGATCGCTGCGATATGGACCTTTACCGTGCTTTCCGACATCGTCAGCATGCCGGCGATGGCCTTGTTGGGGCAGCCCTGCGTGAGCAGGCGCGCCACTTCAAGCTGGCGCGCCGTCAGTCCGCTTTGGTGCAGATCTTCGAAATCGGCAGGGGCAACGGGATGTAGGCCCCCGTTGCCGAGACCAGTCGGAACATAGATGTCGCCTGCCAGTACCTGCCGCAGTGCCGCCAGCATGACCGCAGTCGATGAGGCCTTGGGAATGTAGCCGAGCGCTCCGGCTTCCAGCGCGCTGCGAATATCGTGCGGCGATTCCGAGGCGGATAAAACCACCAGCGGAATATCGGGAAAGCGGCTGCGAAACTGGGTAATGCCCTGCATGCCGACAAAGCCTGGCATGTTCAGATCGACCAGCGCAAGATCGAGGTCGGCGTGTGCTGCAGTTTGCGCAAACAGGCTTGGGTAGTCGTGTGCGTCGATGATTTCAACCGGCGGTTCCAGTTGGGCCAATACCTGACGCACCCCCTCACGCATCAGGGGATGGTCGTCGGCTAGAAGCGTTTTCATGTGGACGTGCTCTGCATGGCAGGGATTCTAGTACGACAATTCATGAGGGTCGCTATCGTTCGACGCATCCTGCATTGCGCGATGCGTGCCTCGACTTGGTTGCACATTCAGGTTTGCAGTATTCAAGACCTGGTCGGGCGGCTGTTTTATTTTCCGCGCACTTTGTGCCCACCTTCATCGATGGCGGCTTCGAGGTAGCCAAAGTAGAAATCCGGAATCAGCAAGCCGACGATGGCTTCACCGACATCATTGCCGCGGGTATCGAGTACCAGAACAGTGGGCACGATGGAGATCTTGTGCGCAGCCGCGTAAGCGCCTTCAGTGGTGGGTGTGCCATCGAAATCGATCAACGGTGTGGTGGAGCCTACGGTGACTTCGCGGATGATGACGCGAGTGTTATACGCAGAATCCTGGTGCATGGGCATCAGATATTCGTGTCTGACGCGTTCGCAGTAGGGGCACCCGGGGGTGCTGAACAGCAGCAAAATGGGGACCTTGCGTCGGGCCGCTTCGCGCGCGTCGGTTTTGAAATCCTTCGCGTGAATCAGGCCGCTGGCCGCGCCGGCAGTGCCGGGCAGCACCAGTCCCCATGCTAAAATCAACGTCCAGACTGCGATCAGTCGCGTCATGGTTGTCGTCTTGTTGTGTGGATGCAGATGCTTCATGGTTATCAGTTTCGCGCCATCATTAATCAAATCAAACAGTCTATTCCTACCGCCATGCCCATCCTGACCATTGCTTCCCGTGAAAGTGCCCTCGCCATGTGGCAGGCCGAGCATATACGTGATCGCTTGCGTGCGCTGCACCCCACGTTCACGGTGAACATCCTGGGCATGACCACGCGCGGTGACCAGATCCTCGATGTCACCCTGTCTAAAATCGGCGGCAAGGGACTTTTTGTCAAGGAGCTTGAAGTGGCGCTCGAAGCCAATCAGGCCGATCTGGCCGTGCATTCGATGAAGGATGTGCCGATGGAGTTGCCGCCGGGGTTCGAGCTGGCGGTGATCGGCGAGCGTGAGGACCCGCGCGACGCCTTCGTTTCGAACCAGTATGCGCGTTTGTCGGATCTGCCGCCCGGCGGGGTGGTTGGCACCTCCAGCCTGCGCCGCGAAGCGCAGTTGCGCGCGCGCTACCCGCATCTCGTGGTGAAGCCGCTGCGTGGCAACGTGGGCACCCGGCTGAAAAAACTCGACGCGGGCCAGTTCGACGCGATTCTGTTGGCGGCTGCCGGATTGAAGCGGCTTGGCCTGGGCGATCGCATCAAGAGTTTGTTGAGTGTCGAAGACAGTATTCCTGCTGCCGGGCAAGGTGCGCTTGGGATTGAGATTCGGCGCGGCAACACGGAAGTGGCCGCCATGCTGGCCTCCCTCAATCACGTTGAGACGGCTGCGTGTGTGCGGGCCGAACGTCAGGTCAGCCGCGTGCTGGGCGGTAGCTGCCAGGTGCCGTTGGGTGCGCATGCGACATTGCAGGGCGGCACGCTGATATTGCATGGCTTCGTCGCCAATCCGGACGGCAGCGACTTCATTCAGGATCGTGCCGAAGGCGACATGCATGACCCTGAAGCGGTGGGCCAACTGTTGGCCGACAAACTGCTGGCGCTGGGCGCGCGCGCCATTCTGGACGCCTTGCCGGCCGCATGACACAAGAACTGGCCGGCCACGTTGTGCTGGTCACGCGGCCAAAGCAACAAGCTGGCGCACTGGCGCAGGCAATCCGCGAAGCGGGTGGGGCGGCATACGAATTCCCTGCGCTCGAGATTGAAGCGGTGTCCGTAGAACGGTTGAGTGCGCCGCTTGCGCAACTGGCAGCCGCCGACATCGTGATATTCATCAGCCCCAATGCTGCACAGTTCGGCATGGCAGCGATTCGGACAGCGGGTCAGCTGCCGCTTGCGGCCAATATTTTCGCGGTGGGCCCGGGAACGACCCGTGCGCTACAGGAGCAGGGCTTGCCCCAGGCCATCACCCCACCAGGACAGGACAGCGAAGCGCTGCTGGCGTTGCCGCAATTGAATGATGTAGCGGGCAAGCAGCTGGTGATCGTGCGTGGCGTCGGCGGCCGTGCTTTGTTGACCGACACATTGCGCGCGCGCGGGGCGGATGTGCTTGTCATGGAATGCTACCGGCGCAGGTGTCCACAAGCGGATGCTGCGCCGCTGCTCGCGCAGTGGCAGGCGGGCGGGATCGATGCGGTGACCGTCACCAGTGCGGAAACGCTTCATAATCTGGCCACCCTGTTGGGTGAGGCCGGCGCGCCACTGCTGGCCGCCACCCCGCTTTTCGCTCCGCATGAGAAAATCGCGGAAGCGGCCCGCCGTTTTGGCATTGCGCGCGTCATCACCACGTCCGGTGGCGATACGGGTTTGGTAGATGGCCTGATTAACTGGTTTAGGAACACGCTATGAATGATCAATCAGAAACCTCCCCCGTTACGCCTGCGGCCGCGCCTCCGGTTACACCCCATACTCCGCCAGGTACGCCGCACGCGCG
>JBBQDI010000135.1:0-5055 GCA_038319505.1 Burkholderiales bacterium | reverse complement strand
GGAAGACGTGCGCGACCCGCTCGGCATGAGCGCCGTGCGTCTGGAAGTTAAGGTGCACATCGTCACCGGTGCGGTGTCGGCGGCACAAAACATTATCAAGTGTGTGCGTCGCTGCGGGCTCGAAGTCAACGATCTGGTGCTGCAGCCGCTGGCTTCGGCGATGGCGGTGCTGACCGAGGACGAAAAGGAACTCGGCGTGTGTCTGGTCGACATCGGCGGCGGCACCACCGACATCGCCGTGTTCACCAACGGCGCAATCCGCCACACCGCGGTCATTCCGGTTGCGGGCGATCAGGTCAACAACGACATTGCAGTGGCACTGCGCACGCCACCCAAAGAAGCCGAGGACATCAAGGTGCGGTTTGGCTGCGCCCTGCGCCAGCTGTCCAACGCGCGCGACATGATCGAAGTGCCCGGTATCGGCGACCGCCCGCCGCGCACGCTATCCAAACAGACACTGGCCGAATTCATTGAGCCACGCATGGAAGAACTGTATTCGCTGGTGCAGGCGGAGTTGCGCCGCAGCGGCTTCGAGGAACTGCTGTCGTCCGGCATCGTCATCACCGGCGGTTCGGCAGGGATGCAGGGCATGGTCGAGCTGGGTGAGGAAGTCTTTCACATGCCGGTGCGGATGGGGTGGCCACGCTACGAAGGCGGCCTGGCCGATGTGATGCACAACCCGCGCTATGCCACTTGCATGGGTCTGTTGCTGGCCGGCCTGGAGGCGCGCGGACGCGACGCGCCCAAGCTGTCGGGCAATAACCTGAAGGACATTTTGGAGCGCATGAAAAGCTGGTTCAAAGGCAATTTCTGACGCCGCCCCGCTGGGTAGGATGGGCGACGTTGAAACGGAATTTGATGGTCGTGCCGGATGCTTAAAACACATCGTGGCAAACACATCAAAAGATTCAAGAGTGTAGTTTTTGATTGGGTAAAAAGAGGAGAGCAATATGTTTGAACTGATGGATGTAGACACCCAGGATGCTGTGATTAAAGTGATTGGTGTAGGCGGCTGTGGCGGTAACGCGGTTGACCACATGATCAGCTCGGGTTTGACCGGCGTGGAGTTCATCGCCATCAATACCGATTCACAGGCGCTGAAACGCAACCAGGCCAAGCTGCAACTGCAGCTGGGCAATGGGGTAACCAAGGGCCTCGGCGCAGGCGCGAATCCCGACATTGGCCGTGAAGCCGCGCTGGAAGACCGTGAGCGCATCGCCGAACTGATCGATGGCGCCGACATGCTGTTCATCACCGCCGGCATGGGCGGCGGCACCGGCACCGGCGCCGCGCCCGTGGTGGCCGAAGTCGCCAAGGAACTCGGCATCCTGACCGTGGCCGTGGTCACCAAGCCTTTCCTGTTCGAAGGCAAACGGGTGCGCGCAGCCAACGCCGGCATCGAAGCGCTGGCACGCCATGTTGATTCGCTGATCATCATCCCCAATGAAAAGCTGATGCAGGTGCTGGGTGACGACGTCTCGATGCTCGACGCATTCAAGGCGGCCAACAACGTGCTGCATGGCGCGGTTGGCGGCATCGCCGAAGTCATCAATTGCCCCGGCCTGGTCAACGTCGACTTTGCCGACGTGCGCACCGTGATGAGCGAAATGGGTATGGCCATGATGGGTTCGGCCGAAGCCAGCGGTGAAGACCGTGCACGCATTGCTGCCGAACAGGCCGTGGCCAGCCCCTTGCTGGAAGACGTCAATCTTGCCGGTGCCCGCGGCGTGCTGGTCAACATCACCGCCTCGTCCAGCGTGAAGATGCGTGAAATCCACGAAGTGATGAACACCATCAAGGCGTTTACCGCCGATGAAGCCAGCGTGATTGTGGGCCAAGTGCTCGACGACGAGATGGGTGAATCGCTGCGCGTCACCATGGTTGCCACCGGCCTCGGCAATCCCGTTGCACGTTCGCAGCCCAAGCCGATGCAAATCATCCGCACCGGTACCGACGATGCCCCGATGATGGTGAATAATGGTGAGGAACTGCCCAGCGTGATGACCAGCCGCCGTTCGCGCACCATCCAGGCGATGACCGACTCCGGCATCGATACCCTGGATATCCCGGCGTTCCTGCGTCGCCAGGCCGACTGAGGCGCGGGGGTGGGTGAACCCAATCAGGGTGCCGCGGTCACAAGCCCGGTGCCCACACCTCCCTCGCCCACCCCTGCGACCGGTTAAAATGACAGGATGATCAAGCAGCGCACGCTAAAAACCCCCGTCCGCGCCACCGGCGTGGGCCTGCATTCCGGCGTCAAGGTCGAGATGACCCTGCGCCCGGCTGCACCCGATTCCGGCATTGTGTTCCGGCGGATGGACCTCGACCCCCCCGCCGAACTCAAGGCCGACCCTTATCTGGTGACCGATACCCGACTGTGCTCCATGCTGGAGTCGGGCGCAGCCAAAGTGTCCACTGTCGAGCACCTGATGTCTGCGCTTGCAGGCCTGGGCATTGACAACCTGTTGGTCGATCTCGATGGTCCCGAAATTCCCATCATGGACGGTTCCTCGGCGCCATTCGTTTTTTTGCTGCAATCGGCCGGCATCGTCGAGCAGGACGCTGCCAAGCAATACGTGCGCATCACCCAGCCGATCGAGGTTCGCGACGGCGACAAGTGGGCGCGCTTCGTCCCGCACAACGGTTTCAAGGTCGAATTCACCATCGACTTCAAGCACCCGGTGTTTGACAAGAGCGGCAAGACCGTCAGCATCGACTTTGCCGACACCGCCTATACAAAAGAAGTCGCCCGCGCGCGTACCTTCGGTTTCATGCACGAGGTCGAAGCCCTGCGCAACAGCGGTCTTGCCCTCGGCGGTTCGCTCGACAACGCCATCGTCATGGACGAGTTTCGCGTGCTGAACCAGGATGGGCTGCGCTACGACGACGAGTTCGTCAAACATAAAGTGCTCGACGCCATCGGCGACCTGTATCTGCTGGGCCGCCCCATCATCGGCGCATTCGAGGCATACAAATCCGGCCACGCGCTCAACAACGCCCTGCTGCGCGAACTGCTGCAACACCAGGAATCCTGGGAGGCTGTCAGTTTCAAACAGAGTGAAGACGTCCCCCTCGCCTTCTTGCGCCTGCATCCGCTAGCCGCCTGATGATCGTTATCCGACTCGTCCTCGTCGCCCTGCTCATTGCCGGGGTGGCGCTCGGGCTGGCTTGGCTGTTTACCGGCAATCGAAAATATCTGGGTTATATTGGTCGGGTGCTGCGCTTTGCGCTCGTTTTCGGTTTGGTGATTGCACTGCTGTATGTGGTGGAGCGGGTGGTGTTGCGGTAATTGGATGGTTGGGTTCGACAATCATTCGAAGTTACTCACCCTGTTAATCAACATTTGATACGTATAGCCATGTCCTCTTCCAAGCATTCTGAAAGTGCCCATCAGGTCATTGAGTCGTTGGTGACGTTGACCGAGCAGCGCGATGAGCTCACGCTGCTGCGCTGTCTGCTGGAGGCCATCCTGGAGATGCTGCCGGAGGTGGAGGCAGCCTTGGTCTGGCTGGTGCCGGGCGCGGAACGTGGGCAGTGGATTGAAGATGCGACTTGTCCATTGCCGCAGCCCATGTTCCCGGTCGAGGATTGGCTGTTGGCAGAGATCGCTGATCTGGATTCCGAATCACCGATGAAGCAGGTCGATCAGAATCACCTGAGCTACCTCATCAGCAGCCTGGGTATTTTGGAAGGTCGGCGCAAGGCGATCGTGATTCGTCAGCCCGAATGGACGTCGGCCGATCTGCGTACTGCCCAGGGCATGATCAAGATCCACGCCAACTATGCCAAATTGTTGTTCGACAGCGAGCGCGACACCCTGACCGGCTTGTACAACCGCAAGAAAATGGAAGAGAAGATGAGCGAACTGCTCTCGGCCCGGATTAGCGGCTTCCATCGTGAGCAGGACAAGGGCAAGGCCGACTATATGGCCGTGTTTGATATCGATCATTTCAAGCACGTCAATGACAACTACGGCCATTTGATAGGCGATGAAGTGCTGCTCATTTTTGCCGGCCTGGTGCGTAACGCCTTGCGTGATGCCGATTGGGTATTCCGCTACGGCGGCGAGGAATTCGTTGCGCTGATCAAAGGCGTTTCTACCGACATGATCACGGTCATTCTCGAGCGCATCCGCGACAGAGTGGAAAAGCACGTCTTTCCCCAGGTGGGCCAAGTCACTGTCAGTGTGGGATATACCGTCATCGCTAACCAGGTATTGCCACCCCACGTATTCGAAGAAGCGGACAAGGCACTGTATTACGCCAAGGATCACGGCCGCAATCAGGTCTGTAATTACAACGCCTTGCTGGGCCGCGGCGAAATCACACCCGATGAGCACGACAGCGGCTCAGTCGAATTGTTCTGATATTTTGATGGGTCTACTGGAGGTGCGGGGTATTGGCATACTGCATTTCGGCTCCTGTCAAAGCCAGTTCAGGGTAAACAACGGCTAGAGGAGCGTTGCACTGCACCTACTCCGATGTTGACTAAACTTAGCCGCCGGACTTTCGGCCAAACAGTCAGCAGGACAATGGGGCAGGTTGCTCTTATTGGGTGCTATAAGAGCCAGGACACTCAGAAAAAACTCGCCGCGACTGCGATGAATTCCACGCCATCGTGGTTCGGGCTCATCAGGAGCAGGGTAGGTATGATCTGCTCGCGCGCTTACTCAACCGGCAGCCCCTGTTTCTTCCAGCCGATAAACCCGTCCGGGTAATTTTTCACGTTGGTGTAGCCCATTTGCTGCAGGGTATGCACGGCCAGGATACTGCGTATATTGCCGCCGCAATATACGACGATGGGCGTGTCCTTGCTCTGGGCGTGCCCGGTGACGCGAAACTCCAGCCAGCCGCGCGGGATGTTGACATTTTGCGGGGCCTTGATGGCGCCGCCCATGCTCCGGATTTCATCGGGCATGCGGATGTCGATCAGCACCAGGTCGGGCGTGTTCTCGATTTCATGGCGCAATTCGGGGGTGGTGATGTCACGCACAAGGTCATCAACTTCGCGCGTTAACTGGGTGCCGTCCTTGATGCCTTTGACTTCGGCGTGGGA
>JBBQDI010000134.1:0-5108 GCA_038319505.1 Burkholderiales bacterium | reverse complement strand
CCGTCAAGGCTGACCCACTCGACGCGATTACCCAGCATGCGGATGACGCCGGGCCGACGATTGTTACCGGTGTCGGAAAACTCAAAACGGTAATCGCGCACAAACTGCAGTTGACCGCTGCTGTTGCGCGCGAAACGGGTTTTGCTCAAGGCCACGCTCTCGTCCAGGAACTGCAGACTGGCTTCGCCACAGGCGCGGCGTCCAACAGCGATGGCCTGTTCTCGCACCTGCATGCCGACATACCAGTACCAGGCCAGCGCGCCGAACACGGCCAGCAGGAAAATTTCCCAGCTCACTGCTCGGCCGTATCGGTTTTAACCGGGCTGCGAAACAATGCCGCGACCTGCTTCTTGGAGGCAGGACGTATCGGAGAAGGCGTAACGGCCGTATCTGGCGCATCGCGCGGCACATAAGGGGCGTCAAAAAGTGCATCGCGCGATGCGGCGGGCTTGACGCGCGGTGTTCGGTGTTCGGCCTGGCGCTCAGCCTGGCGTTCGGGTTGACGTTCAACCTGACGTTCGGCCGAACGGTCCGACTGGCGTGGCTCGCGCGACTGATACGCGGGCACATCTGCCGCACCCGGCTCGAAACCGGGGACAATCACCGCCTCGATCGTGGTATCGAGCAGCTTTTCGATGTCCCTGAGATAGCGTGTTTCGGACTCGCTCACCAGCGAAATGGCCTCGCCCTTGGCGCCCGCACGTCCGGTTCGGCCAATACGGTGCACGTAGTCTTCGGCGTTGTGTGGCAAGTCGTAGTTGATGACGAAAGGCAGCGCTTCAATATCGAGGCCGCGCGCGGCGACGTCGGTGGCGACCAGCACACGGATACTGCCGGCCTTGAACGCGTCAAGCGCCTTGATGCGTTCAAGCTGGGTTTTATCGCCATGAATGGCGTCTGCATGCAGTCCCAGTTTGTTGAGTTCGTTGGCGAGCCGGTTGCACCCCAGTTTGGTTCCGGTGAAGACCAGCACCTGGCTCAGATCACGAGTCTTGATCAGATGAGCCAATAACTGGCGCTTGCGTTCATGATGGACAGGATGCACCACCTGGGAGATGGTCACCGCGGTTTCATTGCGAGCGACTTCAATAAAGGTCGGGGTGTTGAGAATCGTGTCGGCCAGCTTGCGGATTTCTTCCGGGAAGGTGGCCGAGAACATCATGTTTACCCGCTGTGCGGGCAGCAGCGCAACGATGCGCTTCAAGTCGGGCATAAAGCCCATATCGAGCATGCGATCGGCTTCGTCGAGGACCAGGGTATTCACCTGGTTCAGCATCAACGTCTTGTTCTGTACGTGGTCGAGCAGGCGGCCGGGCGTGGCCACCAGGATTTCAACGCCCGTTTTCAGGATGGGAATCTGCGTGTTGATATTGACCCCACCGTACACCACCAGTGAACGCAACGGCACATGCTTGCAATACGCCTTCACGCTTTCCTCGACCTGAATCGCGAGTTCTCGCGTGGGCGTCAGGATCAGCGCGCGGATCGGATGCTTGGCTGGCGAGGTGCCGCTATTGGCAAACGGCAGCAGGCGCTGGATCAACGGCAGCGCGAATGCTGCCGTCTTGCCGGTGCCGGTTTGCGCCGCGCCAAGGATGTCGCCGCCATGCAATGCCAGGGGAATCACTTGCTCCTGAATCGGCGTCGGTGTTGCGTAGCCCATCTCATCGAGGGCTCGCAGGATGTCGGGGGCAAGCCCGAGTTCAGCAAATGTCGTCAAAGTGTTATCCAATCAAATCCTGTCGTCTGACAGGCCACACGCACGTCATCGTCCGCGCAGTTCAGCACCTGGGCAAGCGCACGTTGCGCCAGTGCAGACGTGTTGTTCTTGCGCGAAACATGTGCCGCCATCACGCATTGCAGTTTGTCGTGCTTCAATTTGCCCAGCAAGGCGGCAGACTGGCTATTTTCCAGGTGGCCAAAACGTCCCCCAACCCGACGTTTGAGGCTCACGGGATAAGGTCCGTTTTCCAGCATGATCGCGTCATGGTTGCACTCCAGCACCAACGCGTCGACGCCGGCCAGCATGGCCTCGACGTGCGGCGTACTGCTGCCGGTATCGGTCAATACGCCCAGGCGGCAAGCGCCATCGCCGAATACATACTGCACCGGCTCGCGTGCATCGTGCGGCACCGGAAACGGCTGAATTTCCAGCCCGTCCACCGCAAACGCCGCATGGCTGTCGATCACCCGCACCACTACCCCGTCCATATCCTGTGCCATTGCCAGGGTACCGGCGGTAAGCCACACAGGCAGCTTGTGCTTGCGCGCCAAACGCCCCACCCCACCAAGGTGATCGCTGTGTTCGTGGGTCACGACAATGCCAGCCAAATCGGAGACCTGCAAACCGAGCCGGGACAGTCGTGCAACGCTGTCGGCCATGCCGAAGCCGCAATCCATCAGCACCCGGGTGGAGCCGGCCTCGACCACCAGGCCGTTGCCCTCGCTTCCGCTGCCGAGGCTGGCGAACCGCATTAGGCCTGATCTCGCATCACTTCAATTCTTTATACAGAAGATTGAGAATGCGGGTCTGTGTATTGGAGTCGGCCGGGCTGCCATCCTTGCCGCTGACGTTGACGCGGCTCTTGTCACCTGCCTCGATGATCACGATCTGCAACTGTGGCGATGTCTGGTCTTTCTTGCTGCGCCAGAACGCAAGCTTGGAGAAAATCCCCTCGTCACGCTTGCTGTTGTTGTCGATCTGCGGATCAATATAGCGCACGAAATACACGCCCTTGGAACGGTCGCGATCTTCCACCGCAAAGCCGACGCGATCGAGTGCCAGGCCGACGCGACGCCAGGCACGGTCAAAACCCTCATCCATTTCCAGCACAGGGGCGCCTGCTTCAGTGGTGATACGTGCCTGCTCTGGCGTCTGCTGTTTGGTCAGCAGGTTTTCGGCACGGCTCTGATCGACGCCGAAGCGGACCATCAATCGACGCAGCATCTCCGCCTCGAGTTCCGGATCGGCCGGACGCGGCTGCCACACGGTTCGGTCCTTGTTCTCACTGTCATACACTTCCATCATGCCGCGATGGCTGAGATAGATTTCAGTGCCGTTCTTGCCGACCTCAATTCGTGTACGGAACTTGTCGCGCTCGGGCGTGGAATATAAGCCATTGATCACTTTTCCGATGGTGCGGCGAATCAGGTCCTGTGGAATCTTGGCGCGGTTTTCTGCCCAGTCTGTTTCCATCACGCCGGTTTCAGGCGATTCCAGATTCACGATAAAACCGGTTTCCTGCCAGAAATCCTTGATCACCGGCCACACCTGTTGTGGCGTCGCCTGAACCACCAGCCAGCGTTGGGTACCAGCACGTTCGATACTGACCTTTTCCTGTGAAGGCAGCAGGGTGGTGGACCCGGCCGGAGCAACCTTGCGTTCCTGACTGTAGGTCGACAGGGTCGCGCTGCCGCTGCCCTGGGTATCGGGAATAGCGTAGCGATTGTCCCCCGTCGGTGCAGTGAGATCAGGCGGAATTTCCAGCGTTGGCAGCTTGCCTGACGATTTGTAATCGATCTTTTTGGATTCTATGATGCCGCAACCCGACACAGTTACGGACAGCATCAAGAACAGGGGAAGTAAACGCATAAGGTGTCCTAAATCGTTGGGCTTGAATCAAACCAGCGTGGCTGCATCGCCGAGCTAGATTAAATTTGCATGACGCAACGCGTCACGCAGGGTGTCGTGCAATCCATCCGAAAGCGGCGTTAACGGCAAGCGCATGCCGGATGGAATCAACCCCATTTCGGCGCAGGCCCACTTGACCGGAATCGGGTTGGCTTCAACAAACAATTTACTGTGCAAGGGCAACAACGCGTTATTGAGTTCGCGCGCACGCATCAGGTTCCCTTCGCGCGCCGCCACACACATGTCATGCATCAGTTTCGGTGCGACGTTAGCGGTCACGGAGATCACCCCGTGCCCACCCAGCAACATGTAGGGCATCGCCGAAGCATCGTCGCCGCTGTAAAACAAAAAATTCTTCGGCGCCCGGCGCAGCAGGTCACCTGCACGCTCCATGCTGCCGGTTGCATCCTTTAAACCAACAATGCCAGGCACGCCAGCCAGCCGTAGCGTGGTGTCGTTGGACAAATCGGCCACGGTGCGGCCCGGCACGTTATAGAGTATCAACGGCAGGTCGACCGCTTCGGCAATCTTCTTGTAATGCTGGAACAGGCCTTCCTGTGACGGCTTGTTGTAATAGGGAACCACCGACAACCCGGCCTGCGCACCCGCCGCCTTTGCGCATTCGGTGAGTTCAATCGCCTCGACTGTCGAATTCGCTCCGGTACCGGCAATCACCGGCACCCGCCCTGCGGCCTGCTCGACCGTGGTACGGATCAGCAGGCAATGCTCATCAAAAGTGACGGTGGGCGATTCACCCGTCGTGCCGACGATCACGATGCCATCAGTTCCTTCAGCAATATGCCAATCGACCAGACGACGCAACGCATCGAGGTCGAGCGCACCATCGTCTGACATGGGGGTGACTATCGCTACCAGGCTACCGCTGAACATATTTAATTCTGCCATCTTGCTTCCGCCGCTCTTGTTCCAATCATGCGCCGCTGTTGAGTAGGAATAACGATAAATCGCATTATTCTAATCTATCTGGACACGGCAAGCCTATCCAGCCAGCCAGCCATTTGGTCGATGCCCAGGCCCACGCCTTGGGCAACCAGTGGAACCGCCCATACCCAGGCGGCCATCATCATCAGTGCAGCCATCCCCAACCCGACCGAAAACATGTCCAGCCCGGGTGTGGTGCGCGCAACGATGCCGAAAACCAACTGGAGCAATAGCGCCAGCGCCAGCAACGGCAAGGCCAGTTGCAACCCGGAGGCAAACAGCCAGCTGGCGCCTTCGGCCAGCTGGCTCAGATCGCTAACCGCGGGCAACACGGCAACCGGCATGACGACAAAGCTGTCGCGTAACGCATCGACAATCAGCAGATGGCCGCTCGCACCCAGAAACGCCATCGCCGCCAACCACCCTGCCAGGGCGCGCCAGGCAGCATCTGCCGGCGCGGCCTGTTCGGTGGTCAATGTCAGCAGGCCGCCGCTGACCGTATGGCCCGTCCACACCAACGTGGCGCTCACTGCTG
>JBBQDI010000133.1:0-5146 GCA_038319505.1 Burkholderiales bacterium | reverse complement strand
GGTGGCTACGCGTGCGAGGTGGACAGTGCATCCAGCTCCAGTTCGTCGATCAGACTGAGACAGGTTTCACGCTCTGTGGGGCTCAGCGTGGCGTGTTCAGCAGCATGTGCAAGCAACAGCGATGCGGCGGCCCGATTTCGTGTGCACGGACGGCGCAGCATTTCTAGGACGGCTACCAGTAGCGAGGTGGGGTGCATGTGCTTCCTTTCTGATGTGTAGAAATGCAGGTTCATTTGGTCAGAATCAGCTTGCCATTTTTGGTGATGCGTAACCGGTAGGTGTCACCGTTGTGGTCAATCAGGATTTCCTGGCGACCCTTGAATAGCTGTTCGCCTTGAATGCTGCTCGGCGGGCTGGCCGGCTGTCCCGGGGAAACGGGGTGAAACAGGGGCAGCGGGTTGGGGCGTTCGAATTCGGCTTGCATGATGTAAGGGCCGTTTATTTAAGTTATACGAATAATAATGATTCTCATTAACTATGTAAAGTAAAGCGACAATCAATTTTGAGTTGGCGCGAATCAGGGGCGAATGGTGTCAGGGTTGTAGCTGCCGCGTACCAGCGGATGTGCCGTCAGCACTTCAGGCTGCAGGGTGACATGACGTATGCCGTGCAGCGTGGCCATAGCCTGGCGGGCGGCGGCCAGGATAGTCGGCCATGCCTCAAGATTGCGGATTTCGAGGTGGGCCGACAATGCAATGGTGCCGGACGAGAGCGTCCACACGTGCAGGTCATGCACGCGCAGTACGCCGTCCAGTGTTGCCAGATCGCGTCCAACCGTTTCGAGCGGGACATGGCCAGGCACGCCTTCCATCAGCACATGCACGACCTCACGCAGAAGCCGCAGCGCCGAGACAAGAATCAGCGCCGACACCAGCAAGGACAGCAGCGGGTCGATCGGCGTCCAGCCGGTGGTGACAATAACGATGCCGGCGATGATCGCTGCAACCGAGCCGAGCACATCGCCCAGCACGTGCAGCATCGCGGCGCGGCTGTTCAACGAGTGTTCACCTCGCGACAGCACCCAGGCGACGACAAGATTGATCGCAAGGCCGATGGTTGCGACGACGACGACCGTGCTGCCGTGAATCTCGAGTGGGTTACTAAAGCGATCGAAGGCCTCATGCACGATGTAACCGATCAGCACCAGCATGAGCAGGCTGTTGAACAGCGCAGCCAACACTTCGGCGCGCACCAGGCCGTAGGAATGGCGCATGCTGGGTGGTCGGCGCGACAGCCAGGTGGCGGCAGCGGCCAGGCCCAGCGCCGAACTGTCGGTGATCATGTGCGCGGCATCCGACATGAGCGCGAGCGAACCGGACCACCAGCCTGCCAGCGCTTCGATGCCGGCAAAGGTCACAGTCAGCAACAGGGCAATGATCAGGGTGTTGCCCTGTGCCGTGTGATGATGGGCGGAGTGACCGCCGTGATCGTGCCCATGGTCTTGGTGAGCGTGATCGTTGTTATGAGCGGGCACAGTAGTCAGTCGGGTCGATTTGCAGGTTGAGGTCGGCCGAATCCTGTCCCAGTCCGGCGATGTGATGCAGCGCGTTGACGTAGCGGGTTGATTCGCGCAACTGGGTCAGGGTCAGCGGGTGCGGATGGCCGTGCATGCGGCCCAGACGCGCGCGCGCTGGAGCGGGCCAGTCAACTTTCAAATTGGCCAGCACTTCGTCGGCCAGGTCAGGCCGGTTGCATACCAGTGCCATGTCGCAGCCTGCATTCAGCGCCGCCGTCACCCGTTCCACCATGCCGCCCGCTACGCCAGCTGCCTCCATGCACAGGTCGTCGCTAAAAATTGTGCCGTCGAATTGCAGTTGATGACGCAGCATCTTTTGCAACCATATCTTTGAAAACCCGGCTGGCTTGTCATCGACTTCCGGATAGATCACATGGGCCGGCATGATCGCCGCAAGCCCGGCCTCGATCATCAGGCGGAACGGTACCAGGTCAGTGATGACGATATCGGCGAGCGTGCGCTCATCCAGCGGGATGGCGACATGCGAATCCGCCACCACAAAGCCGTGACCGGGAAAGTGCTTGCCGCAGGCGGCCATGCCGGCATCCTTCATGCCCAGCATCACAGCCTGCCCGAGCTGAAACACTGCGTGCGGATCGGCATGGAAGGCGCGGTTGCCAATGACCGAGGAGGCGCCGTAGTCCAGATCGAGCACAGGCGAAAAACTGAAGTCGACGCCGTGGGCACGCAGTTCGCTGGCCAGCACAAACCCCGTTTCGCGTGCCAGTTCGCGTGCGCGCTGCGGGTGTTCATTCCAGATTTCGCCAAAGGTGCGCATCGGCGGCAGTCGGGTAAACCCTTCGCGTAACCGCTGCACCCGGCCGCCTTCCTGATCGACGCCGATCAGCAGCGGCGCCGACTTGAGCGCATGGATCTCGGTGGTCAACGCAGCCAGTTGCACCGGGTCACTGTAGTTGCGGCTGAACAGAATCACACCGCCGACAAGCGGATGCGACAGGCGGCGGCGGTCGTCGTCGGTGAGTTCGGTCCCCGCCACGTCGAGCATCATGGGGCCCAGCGTCATGGTCGCTCCTTTGTAAAGTCTTGCGTCACGATGAATTCTTCGTTGAAGGAAGGGGGCTGGATTGTTCCAGCACGACAAACGCCAGCACGAGGTCGCCCTCGTCTGACAATGAAACATGATGCGCCGTGATGCCGCGCGCCACCAGCCAGGCGGCAAGTTCGGGCATGCATTGCAGGAAGGGCTTGCCTTGCGGATCGCGCAGCACAGAGATATTGCGCAGCGTCACCGGCGCGCGCAGTCCGGTGCCCGTCGCCTTGGCAAAGGCTTCCTTGGCGGCAAAACATTTGGCCAGAAACCGCGCCGGGTCGCGGCTGGCGTAATACCCTGCATGCTCGGCCGGGGCAAGGATGCGATCTGCGTAATGTTCACCAAAGCGGGTGAGGCCGCTGCGAATGCGTGTGGCATCCAGCAGATCCGTGCCTATGCCGTGAATCATGGTGTGACTTTCACGGGCAAACCGGCCGCACGAATTTTCTCGGCAAAATCATTCAGCCATTCGGCAGGCAGTGCCGACAGATGATAGGCCTGCGGCTGCATCGATGGTCGCGCCAGCCCGTACAGCAAGACGCCCTGAACCGGAATCTGTTGTTGCCGCAAGCGCTTTACAGTCGCCAGATAAGCGTCGCACTCCATGGCAGAAGGCGGTTCACCATCCACTGCCAGCATGCAGGTCTGCAGCCAGGTCGGACACAGGTGAGCAGCCACGGCCAGGCGCTCTAGCTGTTTGTCCGGTGAAATACGGGTCTGGTTGATGCTGCGCATTCCCCCTGGTGTTGCACTATCGAATTTGAACCACACTTCGCCGTTCAACGCGGCCATTTTCCTGAGACCTTCCTGCACCCGTGGACGGTCGGCCAGGCTACCGTTGGTGATCAGCACCAGTTTGATCTTGCCGACCAGATCGAATTCCGCCATCACGCGGCCGATCAACTCGATCACCTGGGGAAATGCTTTGGCACTGGTCGGCTCGCCGTTGCCTGATAGCGCAATGTCGTTCAGCCGCCGGTCTTCCACGGGCACACGCGTTTGCATGAAGTCGCCGTGGAGTATGTCGGTGAGCATCGTGCGCAACTCCGCTTCCAGCTGCACCAGATCGATGTCCGGCGCTGTGCCTCGTACCAGATCCGGCACCTGGCAATACACGCATGCCCAGTTGCAGGCGTTGTTGGGATTGAGATTGATGCCTACCGATACGCCGCCTGCGCGGCGCGAGACAACGGGATATACATAGGTCATCCCCACGGTGTCGCGGTTATGGTTTTCTGGGGTGAGGGGAGCGGTCAGTGCCATGTCTGGATTTTCGCATCAACTACGGTGGCACCACAAAAAAACGCCCGACTGGGCGATTGGCATTTTTTCGTGGCGAGGTGATCAGTCTGTTCCTGCGCCACCCTGGTTGGGTTTTAGCCCACGGGCTACGCCCGCTACGTCCGCTTCGCTCATCCTCTAGTCCCGCAAGCCTGAAGCCGGCTTTGGGGTGGCATTCAGAATTTGTATCCGAAAGAGACAGACGCATCTGTCTGCTCAGTCTTTGAGGTGACGAAGACTTCATATGGGTTGATATTGGTTACCCATGAATTCATCCCGTAGTGATATTTCGTTATATCAGCACCAATGTAGATGTTTTCGGTTATGGCGTGTTTGATCCCCAACCCGAACAGTTTTCCCTTGATTACCTTATCAAGAGCAACGCCACGGGATTCACGGGTGTAACTTTGATTTGCCCTTGTAAAACCGAACTTAAAGAAAACAAGTGTGTTGCCCTGTATGGCGTAACCAGGCGCAATATACAGTCCGATTCTGTTTGATATTTCTTGCTGCACTCGATCCCCAAAGAAGGTCGCGTTGATGTCGTCAAGCATGGCGTCCTTGAAGTTGTAGGACGCGTTCAGTGATAGGTTGAATCTTGGGGCGAGATTGAAGCCGTAGCCCGCAGTGACTTGCCCAGCGGCATCCTTGTCTGAAGTTCCGGGTTAATCATACGAGAAGACGCCATCCGTCGTTCTTACATTTGCGCGCTTTACGTCGCTTTTTTGATGGATGAGGTCGAAGCCGATAAAAGGCCCATCGAAAGCATTTGATTTTTCCTGGGCTGAGGCAGATGTAGCAGAAATTAATGCAAGTGCAGATAACGCAATGCCAAGGTGGTTCATGTTTTTGTTTTATTAAAGCCAAGGTAGTTCATGATTTCGATTTAAAACTTGAATGTTCAAATGCAAAGTATACGGCCTAATGGGGGCGCTGTTGGTGCGCTTGAGTGGTCAGTTCCCGCCCTGAGACCAGGGCCATTATTGCGTTCCAGTTCAGGATATTTGAGTCTGTTGGGTGTAGGGACTTGGCCACTTGGTGCCACCAATCAAAAGCCACGACAGGGGAAGGCAGGGGTGATAAGGGCACCCTAAATGGCAGAGATGTGGTGAGTGTTTCGATTGAAAAAATATAACCAATTGTTTTGATTGGTGTTGTGGCGGAAGCGGTGAGATTCGAACTCACGGAGGACTCACATCCTCGCCGGTTTTCAAGACCGGTGCCTTAAACCGCTCGGCCACGCTTCCACGGCGCGCATTGTAACGAATTCGCACCGGTTTGTGAGGAGTGGGTTGGCG
>JBBQDI010000132.1:0-5154 GCA_038319505.1 Burkholderiales bacterium | reverse complement strand
GGATAGGGGCGCGCGGCGTGGGGACTGGCGAAAACGGTGCGTAGGCCGAGGTCGAAGGTGGTGATGAGCCGGTCGAGTGTGTTCATGGGTACCTCAAAACTTGTTTCAAATTAATCTGCGTCCCGTTCGCCCTGAGTGTGTCCAAGGGCATATACAGATGAGTACAGAATCATTTCACGTAGTAATTGAAATTGGCATATGCGGCTTCGGCGACCTTGAACCACTGGAACTCGGTGTCGCGGAACTGCTTCCACGGACGATAGATGGCGGCAAAGTCGGGATTGCCTTTTGCCTCTTCCTCATACAACTCGAAGGTGGCGCGACGCGCAGCCAGCATGACGTCCTTGGGGTAAGGATGCAGCTTGACGCCCTGCCCCATCAATCGCAACAGCGCAGGGGGATTTTTGGCATCGTATTGCGCCAGCATCATCTGGTTGGCTTCGGCCGTGGCAACTTCGAATGCCTGGCGATAAGTCTCCGGCAACGCGTTCCAGCTAGTCTGATTGACGTAGAAACTCAGTTGCGGCCCGCCTTCCCACCAGCCGGGGTAATAGTAATGCCTGGCGATTTTATGAAAGCCGAGTTTTTCATCGTCGTACGGACCCACCCATTCAGCGGCATCGATTGCGCCACGCTCCAGTGCAGGGTAGATGTCGCCACCGGGCAGGGTTTGCGGCACCGCGCCGAGTCGGGCCATGATCTTGCCGCCAATACCGGGGATACGCATTTTCAGGCCCTTGATGTCGGCCAGCGACTTGATTTCCTTGCGGAACCTGCCCCCCATCTGGGTGCCGGTGTTGCCACCGGGAAACTGCACCACGTTGAATTGTGCATAAATTTTTCGCAGCGCCTCGATGCCGCCGCCGGCATACATCCACGCATTCTGCTGACGCGCCGTCAGGCCAAACGGCACAGCGGTATCGAATGCCAGCGCGAGATTCTTGCCCACGTAGTAATACCCCGCCGAGTGGCCGCATTCCACGGTGCCGTTGCCGACCGAATCCAGCACCTGCAGGCCGGGCACCAATTCGCCGCCTGCAAATACGCGGATCTGGAATTTGCCGCCGGTGAGCGCCGCCACTCTTTTGGACAGGGTTTCAGCTGCGCCATAAATGGTGTCCAGGCTTTTCGGGAAGCTCGACGCCAGCCGCCAGCGGATGGTCGGCAGTTGGCGGGTCTCTGCCGGGGCCGCCTGAACCGCACCCAGCGGCAGCATGGCGGCGACGCCTGCGCCCGTCAGAAAGTCTCGTCTTTGCATACATTCACTCCGGTTTCTGCTGATTATACGAGCCGCTGCAAAAACCGCCGCGTGTTAAAATCACGGCCTTTCAAGCCCAGTCCAAAGCCATGTTCAACCGCCAAGATACCCTCGCCAAGACCGACGCCGACCTGTGGGCGGCGATCCAACAGGAAGACCGCCGCCAGGAAGATCACATCGAGCTGATCGCGTCGGAAAACTACACCAGCCCGGCCGTGATGGAAGCACAGGGCTCGCAGCTCACCAACAAGTACGCCGAAGGCTATCCCGGCAAGCGCTACTACGGCGGCTGCGAATACGTGGACATTGTCGAGCAGCTGGCGATCGACCGCGTGAAGGCGCTGTTCGGTGCCGAAGCCGCCAACGTGCAGCCTAACTCCGGCTCGCAGGCCAACCAGGCCGTGTTCATGGCGTTTCTCCAGCCTGGCGACACCATCATGGGCATGAGCCTGGCCGAAGGCGGCCACCTCACCCATGGCATGAAACTGAACATGAGCGGCAAGTGGTTCAACGTGGTGGCCTACGGCCTCGACGAAAAAGAAGAAATTGATTACGACAAGATGGAAGCGCTGGCGCGCGAGCACAAGCCCAAGCTGATCATCGCCGGCGCCTCGGCCTACGCGCTGCGCATCGACTTCGCGCGCTTTGCCAAGGTCGCCAAGGAAATCGGCGCCATCTTCATGGTCGACATGGCGCACTACGCCGGCCTCATCGCCGCGGGCGTGTATCCCAACCCGGTGCCGCACGCCGACGTGGTGACCTCGACCACCCACAAGACCCTGCGCGGTCCGCGCGGCGGCATCATTCTGATGAAGGCCGAACACGAGAAGGCGATCAACTCGGCGATCTTCCCCGGCCTGCAGGGTGGTCCGCTGATGCACGTCATCGCCGGCAAGGCGGTGGCGTTCAAGGAAGCGTCCGGCAAAGAATTCAAGCATTACCAGGAGCAGGTGATCGCCAATGCGCTGGTGATGTGCAAGGTGCTGGTCGAGCGCGGCCTGCGCATCATCTCCGGCCGCACCGAAAGCCACGTGTTCCTGGTCGACCTGCAGCCCAAGCACCTGACCGGCAAGGAAGCCGAGGCGCTGCTCGGCCGCGCCCACATCACGGTCAACAAGAATGCCATTCCCAATGACCCGCAGAAACCTTTCGTCACCAGCGGCATCCGCGTTGGCACCCCGGCGATGACCACGCGCGGTTTCAAGGAACTCGAAGCCGAACAGCTGGCGCACCTGATCGCCGACGTGCTCGAAGCGCCAAACGACGAAACCGTGCTCGAGCGCGTCAAGGGCGAAGTGGCGAAGCTGACGGCGAAATATCCGGTGTATGGCTGAGAAGCCGAGAGTCATGAGCGCAGAGTCGCGAGCATTCCCACGCCCGGCACTCGACTCTCCGCTCTCCACTCTCCACTCTCCACTCTCCGTTCCCAAATGAAATGCCCTTTCTGCGGTTCGCTTGATACTCAGGTCATTGACTCCCGCGTCAACGAGGCGGGCGATGCGATTCGTCGCCGTCGCCGCTGCGCCGATTGCGACAAGCGCTTTACCACCTGGGAAACCGCCGAATTGCGGCCGCCTCAGATCGTCAAGACCAACGGCACGCGCGAGGAATTTTCCGAGGCCAAGCTGCGCGAAGGCTTTCGCCGCGCGCTGCACAAGCGTCCGGTCTCGACCGAACTGGTTGACGCCGCGGTTGACCGGATTCGTCAGCGCCTGCTGACGCTGGGCGAACGCGAAGTGCCCGCGCGTGAAGTTGGTGAGCTGGTGATGACCGAGCTGAAAAAACTCGACAAGATCGCCTACATCCGCTTTGCCTCGGTGTATCGCAGCTTCCAGGATGTCGAGGATTTCCGCGACGTTATCCGCGACATCGACCAACCCTGAGACCCGCGATGTCCCACGCCGATCGCTTCAGCGCCACCGACCATGCCCACATGGCCCATGCGCTGCAACTCGCGGCGCATGGGTTGTTCACCACCAGCCCCAATCCGCGCGTTGGCTGTGTCATCGTCAAGGACGACCGCGTTGTTGGCGAAGGCTGGCATCAACGCACCGGCACCCCGCACGCTGAAATTAACGCGCTGAAAACGGCGGGGCAAGCCGCACGTGGCGCAACGGTGTACGTCACGCTCGAACCCTGCTCGCATCACGGCCGCACACCGCCATGCGCCGAGGCGCTGGTTCAGGCCGGCGTGGTGCGCGTGGTCGCAGCAATGACCGACCCCAATCCTCTGGTCGGAGGCGGTGGCATCGACATGCTGACCCTGGCCGGTATCCAGGTCGAAGTCGGGTTGATGGAAGCCGAGGCGCGTGCGCTCAACCCCGGTTTTATTTCACGCATGACACGACAGCGTCCGTGGGTACGGCTGAAGACTGCTTCCACGCTGGACGGCAAAACTGCGCTCATAAATGGGGCCTCGCAGTGGATCACCGGCGAGGCCGCACGTGCCGACGTGCAGAAACTGCGCGCACGCGCCTGCGCCATCCTGACCGGCTGCGGCACGGTGCTGGCCGACGACCCGCGCATGAATGTGCGCGACTTCGACATTGGCCGGCAACCGCTCAGGGTTATCGTCGATTCCACCTTGCGCACACCGGCAGATGCAGCGATTCTGCCCGCGCTCATCGCCTGCCACCATGCTGCCCCCGCCGCGCGCGCCGCGCTCGAGCAGGCTGGCGCCGAAGTCATCGAGTTGCCAGGAACAGGGGGGCGCGTTGATCTGCTTGCATTGCTCACGCTGCTGGCGCAACGCGGCATCAACGAACTGCACGTCGAGGCCGGCGCGGCGTTGAACGGTGCGCTGCTCGCGGCCGGATTGATCGATGAATGGGTGGCTTACATGGCGCCGATGGCGGTAGGCGATAACGCGCGTGGGCTGTTCGCGCAGCCACCGCTCACATCACTGTCCGATGCCGCACGGTTTCGCATGACTGATATGCGTCAAATCGGCGACGACTTGCGACTCACCCTGCTACCCAAGTGAGTGACGCAGGAATCACTGCTCGGTGACATCCCTGCGTCAAGCCTTCTAGGCCCGCACCGAAAAATTCTCGAACAGCCCCGCCAGTTCTTCTCCCACATCCTGCAGGGAACGTTCGCGGGTTGCACTCTGGCGCAAGCTTTCATTCTCGCATCCCTGATTGCGGAATGCCTGTATCGCGTAGCGCTTGATCCCACGCCCTGCCAGATCACGGCCAACTTGAACAAGGTCTGAATCGGGCAGCAAGCCCGGATGCACGGTGGTGCGGATTTCATAGTCGACGCCGGATGCGATCACGTGCTGCAGGCCTTCGAGCGCACGCTCGCCGCTGCCGGCGATGCCGGTGGTGAGCACATAATCGGCAAACGGGGCTTTCACATCCATCCCCACCCAGTCGACCAAAGGCAACATCTCTGCCAGACGCTTCGAGTACATGCCGCCGGTATGCAGCCCGACCTTGAAACCAAGCGCGCGCACTTCGCGCATCGCATCGGCCAACCCCGCCTGCAGTGTCGGTTCGCCGCCGGAAAATACCACGCTGTCGAGCAGGCCCTGGCGGCGGCGCAAAAATGCCATCACCTCTTCCCAGGGGATTTCATGTTCGCTGCGCGGTGGAATCAGGTCAGGGTTATGACAATACCCACAACGCCAGGGACAGCCCTGACAAAACACCACCGCGGCCAGCATGCCTGGCCAGTCGGTGGTGGACAGCGGGGTCAGGCCGCCTACACGAAGTGTCATGATCGCGGGTGCAGCATCAGGAACTCATCCGAGTGCGCAACGGCCTTCGACAAAGAACTGCCGCTCGCGGTGTTCGCTCTTTTTGCCTTTGTTGAAGCTGGTCACCGGGCGGTGGTAGCCCATCACGCGGGTCCACACTTCGCAGCGGGTGCGCTCCTCGTCCTTGAGGGCAATG
>JBBQDI010000131.1:0-5167 GCA_038319505.1 Burkholderiales bacterium | reverse complement strand
GGTGGTTTCATTTTTAAATCATGGGCATATGGATGATTGTTCATGTGAAACTGATTTCAAAATGGAATAATCGACACGAGAATATGCCATGCGCAATCCCAACGAAATCGTTGTAGACGCCCTTGCCGCCATTCAAGCCTGCCCCGACCTGACGACGCTGGAACAGGTGAAGGCAGCTTATCTGGGGAAAAGCGGTCAGATGACCGAACTGCTGAAAAGCCTGGGCGCAATGCCGGCCGAGGAACGTAAAACGGCTGGCGCCCGCATCAACGAAGCCAAGCAGGCTGTTGAGGTTTCACTCAAAACCCGTCGAGAGTCGCTGCAGCAGGTTGAACTGGAGCGTCAGTTGGCAGCCGAAACGCTGGATGTGACGCTGCCAGGGCGGGGATTGGCGGCCGGCGGCCTGCATCCGGTGTCGCGTACGTTGTCGCGCATTCAGGCCCTGTTCCGCTCGATCGGATTCGAAGTGGCGACGGGGCCTGAAGTCGAGACCGATTTTTACAACTTCACTGCGCTCAATATCCCCGAAGATCATCCGGCGCGCGCCATGCATGACACCTTTTATCTGCAGAGCGGCGAATTGCTGCGCACCCATACCTCGCCGGTTCAAGTGCGCTACATGCAAACCCATCAGCCGCCGCTGCGCATCATTGCGCCGGGGCGGGTGTATCGCTGCGATTCGGATGTGACACACACGCCCATGTTCCATCAGGTCGAAGGCCTGTGGGTGGACGAGTCGGTGTCGTTTGCCGATCTCAAGGGCGTGCTGGCCGACTTCATGCGCAACTTCTTCGAACGCGACGATTTGCCGGTGCGCTTCCGTCCCTCTTTCTTCCCCTTCACCGAGCCCTCGGCGGAAATGGATATTGGTTGCGTGATGTGCGGTGGTGAAGGCTGTCGGGTGTGCTCGCATACCGGCTGGCTGGAAGTGCTGGGCTGCGGCATGGTGCATCCCAATGTGTTCAAACACGTCGACATCGATACCGAGCGTTATATCGGATTTGCGTTTGGTCTTGGCGTCGAGCGCCTGGCCATGCTGCGGTATGGCGTCGACGACTTGCGGTTGTTCTTTGAAAATGATCTCCGTTTCCTTAAGCAATTTAATTAATTGCGCGCAAATCATTTCGGCGAAGACTTCCCTTCAGGTGAGTCGGATCCAAAATGACCTTCGCTTTCTTAAGCAATTCAAACACTAGGGTGCTTTAGACATGCAATTTCCTGAATCCTGGCTGCGCAACCTGGTCAATCCTGCGCTCGATTCTGCCGAGCTTGCGCATGCCCTGACCATGGCTGGGTTGGAGGTGGAAGCCTTGACCCCGGCCGCGGCCGCATTCGACAACGTGGTAGTGGCCGAGATTCTGTCGGCTGACAAGCATCCCGATGCTGATCGCCTGCGTGTGTGCCTGGTGGATGTGGGCGAGGCGGTGCCTGTAGCCATCGTATGCGGCGCGCCCAATGCGGTGGCAGGACTCAAGGTGCCGTGCGCCCGCCCCGGTGCGAAGCTGCCTGGATTCGAAATCAAGGTGGCCATGGTGCGGGGTATCGAATCCTTTGGCATGTTGTGCTCGACCAAGGAACTGGGCCTGGACGACGAAGCTGACGGATTGATGGTGTTGCCTGCAGACGCGCCGGTGGGCGAGGATTTCCGCAGCTGGTTCAATCTGAACGATACCCTGATCACACTGAAACTCACGCCCAATCGCGCAGATTGCCTGTCGATGCAGGGGCTGGCGCGCGAAGTGGGCGCGATTACCGGCGCGGAGGTGCGCCTGCCGCAGGTGCAGGAAGTGGAAACCCGCATTCAGGACACCGTCAAGGTTCAAGTGATGGCGAGCGAGGCGTGTCCGCTGTATCTGGGTCGTGTGGTGCGCGGTATCAATGCCCAGGCCACCACCCCGCGCTGGATGGCAGAACGGCTGGAGCGCAGCGGGATCCGCCCGCTGTTGGCGCCAGTTGATATCACCAATTATGTGCTGCTTGAACTGGGGCAGCCGATGCATGCCTTCGCCTTGTCGCGTCTGCAGGGCAATATCGAAGTGCGGATGGCGCGCACGGGTGAGCAACTTAATCTGCTGAACGGCCAGACCGCCGAATTGGCCCCTGACATGCTGGTGATTGCCGATGCCAACGGGCCGCTGGCACTGGCCGGCATCATGGGCGGGCTGCCCAGCAGCGTGGAGCGTTTCACTGTCGATGTCTTTCTTGAAGCGGCTTTTTTTGCGCCGACGGCGATTGCCGGGCGCGCGCGTCGCCTGGGGCTGTCCACTGATTCATCCCATCGTTTCGAGCGTGGCGTCGACTTCGGCGCCACCCGGCGTGCGATGGAGCGCGCAACGGAATTGCTGCTCGACATCTGCGGTGGCCAGGCCGGACCCATTACCGAAGCCGTTGCCGCTTTGCCGCAGCGCGCGCCGATCATCTTGCGCATGGCGCGTCTCAAGCAAGTGGTTGGGGTCGAGTTCGAAGTCGATCAGCTTGTACGCAACTTGACGGCGCTGGGCGCGGAGGTCGAACGCCGGGACAACCATCTGATCGTGACGCCGCCAAGTTTCCGCTTCGACCTTGAGATCGAGGAAGATCTGATCGAGGAAGCGGTGCGCCTGTTCGGTTACGACAACATTCCGGCGCAGCCGCCGGCCGCGCCGTCGCGCATGCTGCCGCAGGACGAGACCGTGTTGGACGACGACACCTTGCGTCAGATACTGGTGGGACTGGGTTACCAGGAAGTCATTACCTACAGTTTTGTCGATCCGGCGTGGGAAACGGCGCTCAATGCCGATGCCAAACCGCTGCCGTTGGCCAATCCCATTTCCAGCCAGTTGTCGGTGATGCGCACCACCCTGTGGGGCGGTCTGGTCGAGACCTTGCGTTATAACCTCAACCGCCAGCAGGAACGGGTACGTATTTTCGAACTGGGGCGGGTATATGCGTCACAGATCGTTCAGCCGATGAAACTGGGCGGCCTGATTTACGGCGACGTGCAGCCCGAACAATGGGGTGCGGTTTCGAAGCGGGTCGATTATTTTGATCTCAAGGGTGACCTGGAGCGCGTGTTTGGTCATGCGCTCGAAACACGGCCCGGCACCCATCCCGCGTTGCATCCGGGGCAAAGTGCCGAACTGTGGGTAGATGGCCATGCCATCGGTTTGATCGGGTCGATGCACCCGCGTCTGGTGCAGGCATTCGACTTGCCAAGTGCACCGGTGCTGTTCGAACTTGACAGCCAGGTACTCGCGCAGCGTGGCTTGCCACATCATGCCACCTTGTCGCGTTTCCCGCTGGTGCGGCGTGATTTGGCGTTTGTGCTGGACGCGTATACGCCGGCCGGCGAACTGCTGGCCGCGTTGCGAGAGGGGGCACCTGCTCAGGTACGGTCGATCGAGGTATTCGATGAATACCGAGGCAAAGGCGTGGCAGAAAACCAAAAAAGCCTTGCTATACGGGTAGTTATGCAAGATACTGAACGCACATTAATGGATCAGGAAGTGGAAGATACAGTGCAAAAACTGGTCAAGACTGCCCTCCGTCAATGCAATGCAAGTTTGCGTGCGTGACGCTTTTTCTCACGAGATATTCCTGACAACAAGACCATGACCACTCTCACCAAAGCGGATCTAGCCGAACTTCTGTTCGAAAAAGTGGGTTTGAATAAACGCGAAGCCAAGGACGTCGTCGAATCATTTTTCGACGAAATTCGCTTGTCGCTCGAAAAGGGCGACATCGTCAAACTGTCCGGTTTCGGCAACTTTCAGTGCCGCGAGAAACCGCAACGTCCAGGCCGCAATCCCAAAACCGGGGAAGAAATGCCTATTTCCGCGCGTCGCGTGGTGACTTTCCACGCCAGCCAGAAACTCAAGTCCCAAGTCGAAGGCGCCGAAATTGGAACGCCCAGCACGGAGTGAACTCCCGCCGATTCCGGCCAAACGCTATTTCACCATTGGTGAGGTCTCGGAGCTGTGCGCCGTCAAGGCGCACGTGCTGCGTTACTGGGAACAGGAATTCACCCAGTTGCGCCCCATCAAGCGGCGTGGCAACCGGCGTTACTACCAACACCATGAAGTCCTGCTGATTCGCCGCATACGCGAATTATTGTACGAAGAAGGGTTCACCATCAGCGGTGCGCGGCAACGCCTTGAGCATGACGCTGAGGCTGCACCCGAAACCGGATCGACCGCAGCAAGTGCAGTGAAAGGTAATCCAGGACTGCGCGAAGAAATTTTGTCTATCCTGAAAATATTGGGCTGACAGGCTTCCGTGGTGCGCAGGTCATCTGTTAGAATCTCGGGCTTCGTCGGGGCGTAGCGCAGCCTGGTAGCGCACTTGACTGGGGGTCAAGTGGTCGGAGGTTCAAATCCTCTCGTCCCGACCACATATTTTTTGTGCGACAGCTATCCAGCCGCACAACTTCTGTCAGACCGCGTTGTCTGATCCATCGCAAGCCTCAGTCTGGTTTTGCTTACGCACAGATTTTTCAGTGCGCGCCACGCTACAAACCCAGGTTCGTTTACGCCTCTCATTTAATGAGGGTCGTTAATCGTTTCTTTCAATATCGGCGTAACTGACTGTCAGGCTTGGTTGATGCCTTGTTGCTTGCCATTTGTTCAATTTAGGAGAGAGTTATGGAACACACTTTGCCCGCACTGCCTTTTGCCATGGATGCGCTCGCACCGCACATGTCCAAGGAAACGTTTGAATACCATTACGCCAAGCATCACCAGGCTTACGTGACCAATCTGAACAACCTGATCAAGGGTACCGAGTTCGAGAGCAAGTCGCTTGAAGATATTGTCAAAAGCGCACCCGCTGGCGGTGTCTACAACAACGCGGCTCAGGTTTCCAATCACACCTTCTTCTGGAATTGCCTGTCGCCCACCGGTGGCGGCGCACCGGGCGGCAAGTTGGCTGATGCCATCAACGCCAAGTGGGGCAGCTACGATGCATTCAAGACCGCTTTCCAGACCAGCGCTGTGGGCAACTTTGGGTCCGGTTGGACCTGGCTGGTGAAGAAGGCAGACGGTTCGGTCGACATCGTCAAATCCGCGCCTGCTGGCGGCTTTTACAACAACGCTGCGCTGGTGTGGAACCACACCTTCTTCTGGAGCTGCATGTCGCCCAATGGCGGCGGCGCACCGACTGGCGCGCTGGCTTATGCAATCAACGCAAAGTG
>JBBQDI010000130.1:0-5208 GCA_038319505.1 Burkholderiales bacterium | reverse complement strand
CCCGATGGATCTGAAGCGCGGCATCGACAAGGCAGTGACTGCTTCTATCGATGAACTGAAGAAGATTTCCAAGCCCTGTACGACCAACAAGGAAATCGCCCAGGTCGGCGCCATTTCCGCCAACTCCGATTCCTCGATTGGCGACATCATCGCTGCTGCGATGGACAAGGTCGGCAAAGAAGGCGTGATCACCGTTGAAGACAGCTCGGGTCTGGAAAACGAGCTCGACGTCGTCGAAGGCATGCAGTTCGACCGCGGCTACCTCAGCCCCTACTTCATCAACAACCCCGACAAGCAGATGGCGCTGCTGGAAGAGCCCTTCATCCTGTTGTACGACAAGAAGATCTCCAACATCCGCGACCTGCTGCCCGTGCTGGAGCAAGTCGCCAAGGCCGGCAAGCCGCTGATGATCGTGGCTGAAGACGTCGACGGCGAAGCGCTCGCCACCCTGGTGGTCAACAACATCCGCGGCATTCTCAAGACTTGCGCCGTCAAGGCGCCGGGCTTTGGCGACCGTCGCAAGGCAATGCTGGAAGACATGGCCATCCTCACCGGCGGTACCGTGATCGCCGAAGAAGTGGGTCTGTCCCTGGAAAAAGCGCAACTGACCGACCTCGGTCGCGCCAAGCGCATCGAAATCGGCAAGGACAACACCATCATCATTGATGGTGCCGGTGACGCCAACGCGATCAAGGGCCGTATCTCGCAGATCAACAAGCAGATCGACGAAGTCACCTCCGACTACGACAAGGAAAAGCTGCAGGAGCGCAAGGCCAAGCTGGCCGGCGGCGTCGCCATCGTCAAGGTGGGTGCTGCAACCGAAGTCGAAATGAAAGAGAAGAAGGCCCGTGTCGAAGATGCGCTGCACGCGACCCGCGCTGCAGTGGAAGAAGGCATCGTCCCCGGTGGCGGCGTGGCACTGCTGCGTGCACGTTCCTCGATCAAGGACCTCAAGGGCGACAATCACGACCAGGACGCCGGCGTGAAAATCGTGCTGCGTGCGATCGAAGAGCCGCTGCGTCAGATCGTCAAGAACTGTGGCGAAGAGCCTTCGGTTGTCGTCAACAAGGTGTTGGAAGGCAAGGGCAACTTTGGCTACAATGCCGGCAATGGCGAATACGGCGATATGGTGAAAATGGGCGTACTCGACCCCACCAAGGTGACCCGCGTTGCGCTGCAGAATGCGGCTTCCATCGCCAGCCTGATGCTGACGACCGATTGCATGGTGGCCGACCTGCCGGACGACAAGCAGTCTGGCGGTATGGGCGGCGGTGATATGGGTGGCGGCATGGGCGGTATGGGTGGCATGGGCGGCATGATGTAAAGTCAGCGCCCGGCATTGATGCCCGCTTCGGGTATTCAACCAGCCTGAAAAGCCCCGCTTCGGCGGGGCTTTTTTATGCGGCATCCGCCACCAACCCGAAACAGTTACCTTGTACAAGTCACTGGCGCTTGACGATAATGAACCCACACTCATGACAGGCTGGAGGAGAACCATGTCAGAGGCTGCCAATTCGCTGATTCAGGCTACGATTGACCACTTGGGTCAGTTCGCGCCGTTTGACCAGATGGAACGTGAACACCTGCTGTGGATGGCGCAGAAATTAACCCTGGGCTACTTTGCGAAAGGTGAGGTGATCCTCTCGCCCGAGCAGGCCGCGCCAATCCCGTTTCTTATCATCAAGCAGGGTGTGGTGCAGGGCGTTGCCCAGACGCAAGAAGGGAACGCATGGCTTGAGTTGCATGAAGGTGAGTGTTTCCCCCTCGGCGCACTCCTCGCCCACCGCCCCGTCACCAGCACTTACCTGGCAAGCAGCGATGTCTTTTGCTACGAATTATCGGCAGCGGATTTTCTCCAACTGACTCGCCTGAGCGCGGCGTTCTACGATTTTTGCTCCCGCCGTATTGCCAACCTGCTCGAGCAATCGCAACACCTCATTCAAGCCGGATATTCCAAGGCCAGCGCAGATCAGCAATCGATGAGCAGCAGTCTCTCATCCATCATCCGGCGCGAGCCGGTGACCTGCGCTCCGGAAAGTTCCATCAAACAAGCGCTGCAGATGATGGAGGATCAGGGCGTGGGCGCCATGGTTGCCGTGGATAGCGATATTCCAAAAGGCATCCTCACCCTGCACGATGTGTTGAGCCGAGTGGCATTAACCGAAGCTGATCTAAGCCAGCCAGTGATCAGCATCATGAGTACGCAGCTCACCACCCTGCCGCCCCATGCACCGGTCCATGAAGCTGCGCTCGCGATGACAAGGCAAGGCATCCGCCATGTGCTGGTAACCGACCATGGCCGCCTGGTCGGGGTGATCTCGGAAAAGGATTTGTTCAATCTGCAGCGTGTCGGCTTAAGCCGGATCAGCAACGCCATTCGCCATGCCACGACCCTGGACTCGCTAAAGCATTGTGCGTGCGATATCCAGCAACTTGCCCGAAACATGCTGGCTCAGGGGATGGCGGCCGAGCAGTTGACGCAGATCATCACCACCCTGAATGATTTGCTGACCACACGCATCATCGAACTGGAGTTGCAGGGCAGTCCGGCACAGGATATCGAATTTTGCTGGCTGGCTTTGGGTTCCGAAGGTCGCTTCGAGCAAACACTGAATACGGACCAGGACAACGGCATCATCTTCGCGCCCAAAGCAAACCAGGATCCGGCCATACTGCGCGAAGTGCTGCTGCCTTTTGCCAAACGGGTCAACCTGGCTCTGGCGGAATGCGGGTTCCCGCTGTGCAGCGGCGAGGTGATGGCGTCAAATCCGAAATGGTGCGTGTCGCTGCAGGAATGGCAGAACACCTTCGACAAGTGGATCTATCACGGCGCCCCGATGGATCTGCTGCACTCGACCATTTTCTTCGATTTCCGCCCGCTGTATGGCGCAACTCACCTGGGGATGGCGCTGCGCGAATGGCTGCAATCGGCGGCTCCCAAGAACTCGCGCTTCCTGCATCAGCTTGCGGTCAACGCCCTGCGCAACCGGCCGCCATTGGGAATGGTGCGCGACTTTGTGACCGGCGAAGACCACACTATTGATCTCAAGCTGAACGGCATTACGCCCTTTGTCGATGCCGCGCGGATATTCAGCCTGGCAGTGGGCGGCTCACAAACCAATACGCTGCAGCGCCTGCGCGAGATCGCAGCGCCATTGAACATCAACGCCCGCGATATCGATGCCTACTGCGAAGCGTTTCTGTTCATTCAACTGCTGCGTTTGCGCTTGCACCATGCGCAAAGCGAGCAGGGCTCAACCCTCACCAACCGAGTGGATCCCGATACGCTCAACAACCTGGACCGACGCATTTTGAAGGAAGCCTTTCGGCAAGCGCGCAAACTGCAGACCAAGCTGGGCCTGGATTACCAGGCATGAACTTGCTGGACAGGTTCTTCAGCAAGAAGCCGGAATTGACGCCGCACCAGGCCCAGCGCCTGGCTGACTGGCAGGCGCTGCCCCCCCCGCGCCAGGACCAACCATTCAATAGAAGCCGTTATGTGGTGGTGGATGTGGAGACTAGCGGTCTCAACACCGCGCGTGACCATCTGATCGCGATTGGCGCCGTCGCGCTGTCCAACGGACAGATCAATCTGAGTGACAGCCTCGAAATCGTGCTGCAACAAACGCAGGCCAGCGACAAGGACAACATCCTGATCCACGGCATCGGCGGCACGACCCAGCGCGAGGGGACACCGCCTGCCGAGGCCCTGCTCAGCTTCCTGGAATATCTGGGTAAAGACCCGCTCATCGCCTTCCATGTCGCGTTTGACCAGGCCATGATCAACCGGGCCCTGAAAACCTTTCTGGGGCTCAAATTCGAGCATGTCTGGGCCGATCTGGCGTATGTCGCGCCGGCGTTGCATCCCAGGATCGCACGCAGTACTCGCGCACTCGATGACTGGATGGGGCTATTCCAGATCAGCAATTACGCCCGCCACAATGCGCTGGCCGACGCGCTGGCGACCGCTGAACTGTTTCTGGTACTGCACCCCCTTCTGGCGTCCCACGGAGCGGCCAATTTTCGCGACGTGAAGACACTGGAACAGAACTGGCAACGACAGATCCAACCCGGTTAAGTCCAAAAAAAGACCCCCGCCGAAGCGGGGGCCGATGCTTACATTGATGACAGATCAGTGCGCCTGTGCGGTTCCGGCTCCTCGCGGATAACGGATGCCTTCCACCAGATGCTGGATATGCTCGGGGCACGGTGCGGTCATCTTGCTGACGATATAGGCCACCGTCACGTTGAGCAGCGCACCCACGACACCGATCCCTTCCGGCGAGATGCCAAACAGCCAGTTGGCCGCTTCGTTCTTGGCCATCGGCTCGATGAAGACCCCCTTGAAGTAAACGATGTAGCACAAGGTGAAGATCAGGCCGGTCAGCATGCCTGCGATGGCACCTTGCATGTTCATCTTCTTGTTGAAGATGCCCATCACGATGGTGGGGAACAACGAGGCGCACGCCAGACCGAAGGCAAAGGCGACCACCTCGGCCACGAACCCGGGCGGGTTATAGCCCAGATAACCGGCCACCAGCACCGCGACCGCGGCCGCAAGCCGGCCGGCCATCAACTCACCCTTTTCGGAGATGTTCTTGGCGAAGATCCCCTTCAGCAGGTCATGCGAGATGGACGAGGAAATCACCAGCAGCAGACCCGCCGCGGTGGACAGCGCAGCTGCGATACCACCGGCGGCCACCAAAGCAATCACCCAGTCAGGCAAGCCGGCGATCTCGGGGTTGGCCAGCACCATGATGTCACGGTCGACCTTGCCCTCGAAACTGCCGTCTTTCGCTTTGGCGCCAAGCTCATTGCCTTTCCAGCCAGCTGCTTCTGCCTTGGCCAGGAAGGCCTCGTCCTTGCTCTTTTCGTTGTAATACTGGATGCGACCGTCGCCGTTCTTGTCATCCCAGCGGATCAGGCCGGTCGCTTCCCAGCGCTTCATCCAGCCGGGACGACTCTCACCTTCGAGACTGGCCTCGGGCGCGAAGACGTCACCGCCGGTGGCCAGCGCGCTGTTCACCGTGGTGTGCAAGTTGTAGCGCGCCATGGCGCCTACGGCAGGCGCCGTGGTGTACAGGATGGCGATGAAAACCAGTGCCCAGCCAGCGGAGATACGGGCGTCATGCACTTTAGGCACGGTGAAGAAGCGCACGATCACATGTGGCAGACCCGCGGTTCCCGCCATCAGCGCCAGGGTGATAC
>JBBQDI010000129.1:0-5237 GCA_038319505.1 Burkholderiales bacterium | reverse complement strand
TTCTTGCCGGTGGACAGATCCATCACGGTGTCGCCACCCCAACGGATCGCCCAGGTCATTTTCTCGACTTCTTCCTGGATCGAAGATCCAAGCGCCGAGTTGCCGATGTTGGCGTTGATCTTCACCAGGAAGTTGCGGCCGATGATCATCGGCTCCGATTCCGGGTGGTTGATGTTGTTGGGGATGATGGCGCGGCCACGGGCGATTTCATCGCGCACGAATTCCGGCGTGATCTCGGTCTGCATGCTGGCGCCAAAGTTCTGGCCCGGATGCTGGCGGTTCATCAGTGCGGCGAGCTTGGCACCCATCGGGCCGGTCTGGTGCAGGCTTTCCAGATAGGCCGTGCGGTTGTTGTTCTCGCGAATGGCGATGAACTCCATCTCCGGCGTGATGATGCCTTTGCGTGCGTAATGCATCTGCGTGACATTCGCACCCGCCTTGGCGCGACGCGGGGTGCGATGCAGGTCGGGAAAACGCATCGACGCCAGATCCGGATTGGCTGCCTGCTGACGGCCATATTCCGAACTCAGATCGGACAGGATTTCGGTGTCGCCACGCGCATCAATCCAGCCGGTTCGCAATGCGGCCAAGCCTTTGCGAATGTCGATATTCGCTGTCGGATCGGAATAGGGACCCGAACAGTCGTAGACGAAAATCGGCGGGTTTTTCTCGCCGCCCATGCTGGTGGGCGTATCGTCCTGAGAGATTTCACGCATCGGCACCTGGATGTCGGGCTGACTACCCGGCACGTAAATCTTGCGCGAATTGGGCAGGGGCTGCACGGCCAGTGCATCGACGTGCGCATCGACGGCAAGAAATGGGGCGGCTTTATTGGGAATGGCGGCGTTCATGGTGCGCTCCAGAAATACAGGAGGCGTCAGACGCGCCTCACTGGGAATAAAATGGAGGCCGGGTTCGGCCTCGCTCATTAAACGGGGAGGCTGATGAACAGCCTCCCTACGGCGGTTTCAACCGCATCAGGTTCAAAGGGTATGTCTCACTCCATCCGGCAAACCTTCCGGCTGGAGACCCCTGGCAAGCGGCCAAAGTTAGCCGAATTGTGAAATAATTGCAAGGCAGGACGCGGTCTAACTTATTGAGTCATAACTTGATTTTTCGCTGTAATCCACAATCGCCGCATTACCATTTTCCATAGGCAAGGGCACCGCATGAACATCGAGCAAGCGCGCTACAACATGGTGGAACAACAAATCCGCCCCTGGGATGTGCTGGATCAGGACGTACTCGATCTCCTGTTCAAGATTCGTCGCGAAGATTTCGTACCCGAGGCACGCCGCGCGCTGGCTTTTGTCGACATGGAAACCCCGCTCGGCCACGGTCAGGCGATGTGGACGCCCAAACTTGAAGCACGCGTGATCCAGGAGCTGGCCATCCGCCCTACTGACCGTGTACTGGAAATCGGCACCGGCAGCGGCTATCTCACCGCGTTGCTGGCAGCCGAAGCGGCTGAAGTGGTCTCGGTCGATATCGTTCCAGAATTCATTGCCACGGCAACCCAGAAACTGCGCGCGCACGGCTTCAACAATGTTGTGCTGCACAGCGGCGACGCCGCCCGTGACTGGTCTGACGAGGCCGGCTTTGATGTCATCGTGTTGACCGGTTCGACCCCTCTCCTGTCGGACGCATTTCGCCACCGCCTCAATGTGGGTGGGCGACTGTTCGCCATCACGGGCGAAGCACCGGTGATGGAAGCGCAGCTCATCACCTGCACCGCCCCCGGTGCCACTCGCAGCATTGTCCTGTTTGAAACCTGTGTGGCGCCGCTATTGAATGCGCCTCATCCCGCAGCGTTCGTGTTCTAAGCACCTATACCCGTGAATACCATGCCCCACGTTGAGACCAGGCTCTGATGCGTCAATTTCGTCCTGCCGAACTCGCTGACTATATTCAAACCGGGCACACGCCCGTGCTGCTCGACGTGCGCGAACCATGGGAATGGAATCTGTGTCGTCTTCCCGGTGCAGTGCTGATTCCGATGCACGAGCTGCCGACTCGCCTTCAGGAATTGAACAAAGCAGCCGAAACGGTAGTCATCTGTCATCATGGCGTACGCAGTTACCACGCGGCCCGCTACCTGGAAACAGCGGGGTTTGACGATGTCATCAACCTGTCGGGCGGCGTGGCGGCGTGGGCGGATGAAGTCGATCCAGCCATGCCACGTTACTGACCCCATTACTTAGGACTGAACCATCATGCAATTCAAGCCCCTGTATCTAGCGCTGACGCTGGCCCTGGTGCCTGCTGCCCAGGCCGCCAACCTGTCCGACGTGTTCCATGACGCACAGGCCTACGACGCGCAATACGCATCCGCCCGTGCTGCGTATCAGGCCGGCCAGGAAAAATCGGTGCAGGGACGCGCCGGGCTGCTACCCAGCGTCAACCTGGGTGGCAACATCCGCTACAACGATGTCAACTCCACTCTGCCAGGCGGCGATGCCAACTACGCATCCAACGGCCTGTCGATCAATGCGGCTCAACCCCTGTTTCGCAAGCAGAATCAGGTGCAATACGAACAGTCAAAAGGCCAGGTGAAGATCGCCGGGATGCAGCTCAAGGTGGCCGAGCAGGATCTGATCCTGCGAGTGGCGCAGGCGTATTTCGATGTGTTGCAGGCGCAGGACAACATCAGCTTCATCAATTCGCAAAAAGCCGCCATCACCGAACAGCTGGCTTCCGCCAAGCGAAATTTTGAAGTCGGAACCGCCACCATCACCGATACCCACGAAGCGCAGGCGCGTTTCGACCTCGCTGTCGCACAGGAAATCGCCGAGCAAAACAGTCTCAGCATTCGCCAGCGTGCACTGGAAAAACTCATCGGCAAGCCAGCCGGCTCGCTCGACACGCTGGTTGACCTGAAACAGTTGAAAACCGATTCCGGCAGCATCGACGAATGGGCCGCGCGTGCCGGCGAAGGCAACCTGCAGGCCGAAATCCAGCGGCTGGCCAAATCCATCGCCGATCAGGAAGTCGAACGCAACCGCGCCGGCCACTACCCCACCGTGGATGCCGTTGCGGGCTACACCATCAACAATGGCCAGAATTTTGGCACCCAGCAGGTAGACACCCGCACTGCCACCATTGGCGTGGAACTCAACCTGCCGATTTATCAGGGCGGTCTGACCAGTTCGCGTGTGCGCGAAGCCGTCGCCAACCAGGAAAAGGCGCGCCAGGACGTTGAAGTTGCCACCCGCGAAGCCGGCCTGCAGGCACGTCAGGCCTGGCTCAACGTGAACAGTGGCATCGCCCGCGTCAGTGCGCTGGAGCAGGCGCTGGTTTCCACCCAGGCCCAGCTCGATTCCACCAAGCTCGGTCTGGAAGTGGGCGTGCGCACCAACCTCGACGTGTTGAACGCCGAGCAGCAGGTGCTGTCTGCACGCCGTGATCTGGCCGGTGCACGCTACGCCTATCTGCTATCCGGTCTGTCGCTCAAAGCGGCTGCCGGCAGCCTCAGCCCGGCCGACCTGACCGGCATCGATCAGCACCTGCACACGGTTGCGAAATAGGCGCCTGACCCACGCTTACGGCTTGGGCTTGGATGTCCCAGACGGGGGTACGAGCCGCATCACCCGCTGCGCTGCGCCGCGATGACGCGCGGCAAAGGCCAGGCCGGCCTCACCCATACGAGCGCGCGTCGGCGCATCCTGTAACAGGCTCAACGCGCGCTCGACCAAGGCATCGGCATCCTTAACCCGATACGCCGCACCCGCTTCCACCGCCAGCCGCGTCGCCTCCTCGAAATTGAAGGTATGCGGCCCGACCAGTACCGGCCGCCCCACACTCGCTGCCTCAATCAGATTCTGCCCGCCCAGCGGCATCAGGCTGCCGCCGACAAACGCCACATCGCACGCTGCGAAATACGCAAACAGTTCGCCCAGGCTGTCGCCCAGCAACACCCGCGTGGCCGGGTTGAGTTCCGCTCCATTCAGGGTGCTGCGGCGCTGATACGACAGCCCCGTCGACTCAATCAACGCCGCCACCGCATCGAAGCGCTGCGGATGGCGCGGCACGATGACCAGCAACACATCGGCGCGCGTGACGGCAGCAAAAACACGCAATACCACGTCCTCCTCGCCTTCGCGCGTGCTGGCTACGAGCAGCACCGGGCGTTGACCCCAGCGCGCGCGCCAGGCTGCGCCCAGCGCGAGTTGATCCGGCGGGGGCGTGATGTCGAATTTGAGATTGCCGGTCACCGTCACTGCGCGCGCGCCCAGCGCCGTCAAGCGCGCGGCATCGGCCTCGCTCTGCGCCGCCACGTTATCAATACGGCCCAGGCTGATGCGCGTGAGCGCGGGCAGCCGCGCGTAGCCGCGCGCAGAGCGTTCGGATAGCCGTGCGTTCGCCAGCACCAGCGGGACCGATTCACGGGCCGCGGTGCGGATGAGGTTCGGCCACAATTCGGTTTCCATCAGGATGCCCACACGCGGACGAACACGGTGCAGGAAGCGACGCGTCAGCCACGCATAGTCATAGGGCAGATAGGCGATATGCGCGAAGTCGCCATACAACGATTCGGCGGTGGCGCGCCCGGTCGGCGTCATGCAGGAGAGCAACAGCGGGGCATCCGGATACGCGATGCGCAAGGCGGCGATCAGCGGTTGCGCCGCGCGCATCTCGCCCACCGACACCGCATGGATCCACAACGCGCCCGCTACCGGAAACGGTCCACATGCCAGCCGCTCGTCCCAGTGCTGCCAATACCCGCGCTCGCGCCGGCCACGCCACAACAAACGCAGCGGAATCAGCGGCGCCGCCAGCAGCAGGGCCAGCCGATAAAGCGTCCAGTCGAAAATCAGGCGCAAGTTGAGCATTGCCGGATTGTAAGGGAAGCCCCGATCAACTTTCCCTTTTCCACTTCGCCCCGGGTCGTGTGCCTGTCGATCGATCGAAGGGCTGCCGGTCAAAACATCAACAAGTGGCAGTGCTAGAATCGACGCGACTCTGGAGACTTGAACAATGAAAATACTGCTCACCGGCGCCGCCGGGTTTATCGGCATGCACGTCGCGCAAATCCTGCTCAAACGCGGCGACGAAGTAGTCGGCATCGACAACCTCAACGAGTATTACGACTCGGCACTGAAGCTGGCGCGGCTGGAGCAGTTAAAGCCCTATCCCGCTTTCCGCTTTATCAGGGACGACATCTCCGACCGCATGGTGATGGAAGACCTGTTCGAAAAAGGTCACTTCGACGCCGTCATCAACCTCGCCGCGCAGGCCGG
>JBBQDI010000128.1:0-5252 GCA_038319505.1 Burkholderiales bacterium | reverse complement strand
CGTTCATCACTGGATACAGCCCGCCGAGCGAGGCATCTTTCACCAGAATGCCAAAGCCGGCACAGCGCAGGTCGCGGATGCCGGCGGCGATGTGCGGAAAGCGGTTGATCACGTCTTCGGGCACGTCGGGCAGGCACAGGCCTTCTTCGATGATGCGGAACTTGATATGGCGCTCGAAGATTTCGGCCAGCGCCTGGGTGCGTGCTTCCTTCAGCGTGTTGCCGGCCGACATGCCGTTGCTGACGTACAGGTTGCCGATGAGGTTGACCGGGAAATACACGGTCTTGCCATCTCGCAGGCGCTGATAGGGAATCGCGCAAATGCCGCGCGCGGCGTTGCCGGAATTGAGATCGATCAACTGGTCGGCGCGCACGCCGCCGTCCGGGTTGTACAAAGCGTGGAGTTCAGCCGTGAGGAGTTCATCCGGCCAGGCGTCATCGTCGGCGGCAAACCAGCGTTCGTCCGGATGGTGGACGTAGGACCGGTTGGCGATCGTTTCGCCCAGATAAAAATGAGTCCAGAAGTAATTGGTCGACAGGCGTTCGAAATATTCACCCAGCGCGCTTGCCCGTGCGGCCAGTTCCGTTGCCCCCTTGCCGTTGGTGAACAGCAGCGGGCAATCGCGGTCGCGGATATGCACCGACCACACGCCTTCCACCGGGTTGAGCCAGGAGCGTTCCTCGATGTGAAAGTCCAGCGCCTCGAGTTTGGCTTGCAGGGTGGCGATCGAGGCTTCGAGCGAAGCGTCCTTACCGGGGATGAAGTGTTCGGTGGCGTGCATGGGGTGAAGTCAATAAATAGGGGGATAGCCGAACAGGATAAACGATGCGTCAAGCAGGGCGTAAAATGAATGCTGTTGATTTTATTACCCTTGTGGCTATAAACCACGCTGTTTGCTCATGCTGATACGACTTCCTTTGCTTGTGTTTCTGGCCAGCCTGGCGTGCTCAGGACCGGTGGCTGCTGCCGCACAGACGTTTGGTCTGGACGGCGGTCAGGCTGCCCTGGCGTCGCGTTCGCAGGCCGAGTGGGTGAAGCAGGCGCAGGCATTGGAAAAACGGGGTGACTGGCCGGGGTTGTTGGCCTGGGGGGAAGACTGGGCACAAGTCGATGCCAGGAATCCGCTGGCCTGGTTTGTTCAGGGACGCGCCTTGAATGAGATGGGCCGTTTGGCAGAAGCGATCGCCGCGTATCAGCAGAATGTGCGCATTGCGCCGGGCGATGTGTTGGCCCGCAACAATCTGGGCAATGCCTACCGCGACAGCGGGCGCCCACGCGATGCCATGCAGGCGTATCGCGCGGCGGTGGAAATCGATCCCGACTACATTCAAGGCTGGCACAACCTGGGGCTGACGTTTTATCTGACGAAAGGCGAGGCCGGGGTGGCGCAGGCGCTGCAGAAACTTCAGGCCACCGACCCGTCACTGGCCGATGCTTGGCGTTCGCTGGCAATCGAGTATTCGATCACGCGCGATGAACGGGTCGCACGCCGGGCCGTACGGGTGTTGCGCGGGCTGAGCGAAGCCGAGCGCGCGCGCATGTTCGGCATTTTGTTTGCCGAAGGCTGAATCAGGCGGTTACGGCAGCGACAAGCCGATTGTCATCCCGAGGTTTGTTCGAACTCCGCCACCACCTGCCGCAACCGGCTGGCCTCATGTTCCGGCCGCATCAACCCACGACGCTGGCGGGCGTGGCTGAGCAGATTGGCATAAAAATCAGGATCGCTCTCGGCCATCAACATCAGCTTGGCCAGTTTCCGTTCGTCGCCCACCGGAAAATAGCCGGGGTAGTCTTCGCCCAGCATGCCGATGTTGCCGGGCATGTGCGAGACCAGCACCGGCACATCCGCTGCGAGGGCTTCGCAGATCACGTTGGCGCCGCCTTCCATCACCGAGCTGAGGACCAGCAGGTGCGCACGCGACAACCGCTTCAGCACGGTCTTGTGAGGCACGTCACCCGCCCAGGTCCAGCGCGGCAACTTGTTCTGCGCCATCTCGGCTGTCTCTGCCATCTCCTCGCTTTTGGCGCCACCCAGATGGGTGACCTGTATCTGCGAATACCCGGGTAGATGGGCTGTCGCCAGCGCCACTCTGAAGGGATCCTTTTCCTCGCGCAGGTGGCCGATCACCAGCACGTCGAAGATATCCGGGCGCTCGGCGGTGCGGACTACATCAGGTGACGATTGATAGACGATTCGTGTTCTGGCGACCAGATGGGGCGCCAGTTCGTCGATCCCGCGATCCTGCAGCACGATCAGCCGGTGCGCGAATTCCAGCGCCTGCTGGGCGTCGGCGTCTTCGTGGATGTCGCGATACAGGTCGGTGCCGGTCAGGGTCAGCAGCAGCGGGCGGCTCGGAAATTTCTCGGCAAAGGCACGGATCGAGGCATAGCTGCGGCGTGCATGCAGCGCCAGCATCAGATCGGCCGGGCGGCCATCCCATTCCACCTGCACCCGCACGGTGTGACCCGCCTCACGCAGAAAGCGTGCCCAGCGGGCGGCCGTGTGCCAGTTGCCGTTGCGATGTTCGCGCCCGTAGGGCGTGATGAGAGCGATGCGCATAACCCAGAGTGTAGCCTGCCCCGGCGAATCGTAGCCAGGGATTCAACCCCTGTGCGATTGAATGAGATCGTTAATTGTGTTGCATGCCTGTTTAAGGTTGCATGAAAAGTGAATAGGGGTATGGCGAATCAATATCCAGCAAGCGCGGCTGTCATTGTATGGAAATTCGGATTTTTGACTTTCTAATCGATAATTCGCACATGACCGAAACGTCCATTACTTCGCGTGACAACCCCATTTTCAAGCGTCTGAAAAAGTTCGCCGAGTCGGCTCGCGCGCGACGTGAGGCGCAGATGACACTACTTGATGGCGAGCATCTGTTAAGCGCTTATCTCGATGCAGGTGGCCAACCGCATACGCTCGTTCGTGCGGCTTCATTCGATGTCGACCGCTTTGAACCCTGGATCGCGCGTTGCCCGCATGCCAAGGCCATCGTGCTGGCCGATGCCCTGTTCACTGAACTCGCGCCCGTCGCCACACCTACCGGGATGCTGAGCGAGGCCGCCTGGCTGACGCCGCCGGCCCTTACCGCTACCCCGCTCGTCATCGTGTTGGAAGATATCCAGGATCCCGGCAACCTGGGCGCCATGCTCAGAACCGGTGCCGCGGCAGGCGCGACATTGGCCGTGTTGTCCAGAGGCTGTCATGACCCATGGTCGCCCAAGGCGTTGCGGGGCGGGCAGGGCGCGCAGTTTGTGTTGCCGATCGCGCGAGGGGTGGACGTACCGGATTGGTGCGCGCAATTCGAAGGGCAGAGTCTTGCCCTGGCGCTGACAGAAGACCGAAGTGTGTTTTCAAGCGACCTGACCGGCCCGCTTGCCTTCATCGTAGGCAATGAAGGCGCCGGGCTGTCGGATGTTGTCCGTGCAGCGGCAACGGCAACGGTTCAGATCCCCATGCCGGGGAAGGTGGAATCTCTTAATGCTTCAGCGGCATTGGCGATTGTCGTGTTCGAGGCCGTGCGGCAACGCCTGGCCTGATCTGCGGATTACAGAGTTGGGTCTTCAGGTGGATTTTTGTATGGAACGCTCGCCCGTGCGGCGGTCCTGCAGAATCCGAACCTGGTTGGCTTTGGCAAATTCCATGACGTAGGCATAGGAGGCGGGATCGGTTGATTCCAGCCAGTTGGCCACCAACAGGCTGATTTCACCATCAACCACGTTGGGCTGAACGCCGTGTTCATAGCGTAAGCGCGGGTCGGCCAGGAAGCTGGCCAGTATTGACGCCAGGCTTTCAATCCAGACCGCTGGATTAAAGACATCGTCGTTTACCATCACGCTGGAAACAACCGGATTTTCATCTGACATGAGTCATGCTCCTTTTACCTATGTACACCTGCTGTTTCGGCAGATTTCGAAAAGACTGAAGCCCCGGAACGCGACCGTTCACAGGCGCAACAGCCGGGACGTATTCTGACGCTGTATTGGAAACGCTTCGATACTGCTCCAAAGCGTCAGTGAACAGATTCAACCCCGAAGGCGAGTTGGGATTGTCGCGATTGACCGAATTCCAGTAACCAGTCGCGGCCCAACAGCGTGATGACGTGTTCGGCGGGAACCGGCCGGCTGAGGAGGTTTCCCTGCACAACCTTGCAGCCCAGATTGAGCAGCGATTCCAGCTGCGCCCTGTTCTCGACGCCCTCGGCGACTGTGCCGAGTTTCAGCCCTTTGCTCAGGGCCAGTATCGAACTGATGAGGGCCTCGTTGGCGGGCGCGAACTGAATCTCATTGACAAAGTAACGGTCGATTTTCAGGACATCGAGCGGAAAGCGCTTCAAGTGCGCCAATGACGAAAAACCCGTGCCAAAGTCGTCGACTGCCACGGTTATTCCCAGCACTTTTAGATCACGGATCCGATTGGCCGCGGCGTTCATGTCATCCATGAAAATGCCTTCGGTCAGTTCGAGCTGGAGCGCGTGCGGGGGTAGACCGGATTGCGCCAGTGCGGCCTGAATGCCCGGGACCAGACCTTCGTGCCAGAACTCCTTGCTGGAAACATTGATGGCAAGATTCAGATCGGTGTATCCATCTGCATGCCAGATGGCTGTTTGACGGCACGCCACCCCGAGAAGCTTGCGTCCAACATGGACGATTTCACCCGTTTCTTCCAGCATTTCCAGAAAATCGTCCGGCGCAAGCAAACCTTTGGCTGGGTGGTTCCAGCGTATCAAGGCCTCAAAGGCAAGGGTGCGACCCGTTTCAAGATTGATCTGGGGCTGGTAGTGAAAGATGAACTCATTCCGTTCCAGTGCATGGTGCAGATCGGTTTCCAGTTCCAGTCTTTCCTCTGCCATGGCATTCATCGCAGCGTCATACAGCTGGAAGCGGTTCCTGCCACTGTTTTTGGCATGGTACATCGCGGTGTCTGCATTCTTGAGCAGGCTTCCGGAATCGCCGCCGTCATGCGGATAGACGCTGATGCCGATGCTGCAACTGGAAAAAAGCTCGCGCTCTGCGATCCGGTACGGCGCGGCCACCGCAGTGAGCATTTTTTCCACGATCAGCAGAATATGTTTGACTTTGACTACATCGCTGATGACCACGACAAACTCGTCGCCACCCAGTCGTGCCACGATGTCTTCGGCGCGCGCGGTCGACCGCAGCCGGCTGGCCACCTCGCAAATGAGCAGGTCACCGATGCTGTGGCCGAGCGTATCGTTGACACGCTTGAAGCGGTCGAGGTCGATAAACAT
>JBBQDI010000127.1:0-5301 GCA_038319505.1 Burkholderiales bacterium | reverse complement strand
ATGGCATCTCGGCCATGACACTGATGTTCGGCTTCTGGCGTGCGAGCTTTTCAGGCGTATTGATTCTCCTGATCAATGCCGTGTTTGGGCGCGGCGATCTGTCCGCGCTGGGATTCGATGTACTGTTGCAGGCGGCGTTGCCTGCGGCGATAAGCTGGGGCGTGTTCCGCCTGCTGGATCGCCGGTTGCCGAATCATTTCTTCATCTATGTGTTCGGCAATGGTTTTTTTGGAACGGCGCTGGCGGCGGCGACAATCGGCCTGACCACCACCATGGCGATGGCGCTGGCCGGCGCTTATTCGCTCGAATACCTGCTTTCCCAATACACGCCGTATGCCATGCTGCTGATCAGCTGGGCCGAGGCTTTTTCGACCGGCATGGTGGTGACGGTGATGGCGGTGTACCGCCCACAGTGGCTGGAAACCTTTGATGACGTCAAATACATTCAGAACAAGTAACGCCTTGAATATCACCTATCCCGATCTCCCGGTCAGCGCACGCCGGGACGACATTCTCGCCGCGCTGAAAGAAAACCGGGTGCTGATCCTGTGCGGTGAAACCGGCTCGGGCAAGACCACGCAGATTCCCAAGATGTGTCTGGAAGCCCGATTTGAATCGGGGATGGCGAAGCCGGGCAAGCTGATCGGCTGTACCCAGCCACGCCGCATCGCCGCGCGCTCGGTGGCGGCACGCATCGCGCAGGAACTCGGCGGCGAGTTGGGCGGCAAGGTCGGATACAAGGTGCGCTTCACCGACACCGTGCGCCATGACACCGCGATCAAGATCATGACCGATGGCATCCTGCTGGCAGAAAGCCAGGGCGATCCGCTGCTTTCCCGTTACGACACGATCATCATCGACGAGGCGCACGAGCGCAGCCTCAACATCGATTTTCTGCTGGGCTATCTGCAAACCCTGGTTCAGAAGCGCGACGATCTGCGGGTGGTGATCACCTCCGCTACCATCGACGCCGAACGGTTTTCCAGGCATTTCAACGACGCGCCGGTGATCGAGGTTTCCGGGCGCACCTACCCGGTGGACATCCTGTGGCGTCCAATTGAGCGCGAAGAGCCCGACGCCCCGATCCCTTCCGGCAAATCCTCACGCGAGAAAAAAGACAAGGACGCGCCCGACATCGTCGCGGCGATTCTTGATGCCACCGACGAACTGGCGCGCCTCGGCCCCGGCGACATCCTGGTGTTCCTGCCGGGCGAGCGCGAAATCCGCGATGCGGCCGAGGCGTTGCGCAAGCATCACCCGCCCGGCACCGAAATCCTGCCGCTGTTTTCCCGTCTATCGGTGGCCGAGCAGGATGCGATTTTCAAGCCGACCCAGGCGCTGCGACGCATCGTGCTGGCGACAAACGTGGCTGAAACCTCACTCACCGTGCCGGGCATCCGCTACGTGATCGATCCCGGCACCGCGCGGGTCAAACGCTATTCGGCGCGCAACAAGGTTGAGCAGTTGCTGATCGAGAAAGTCTCGCAGGCGTCGGCCAACCAGCGTGCCGGTCGTTGTGGTCGGGTGGCGGACGGGGTCTGCATCCGTCTGTATGACGAAGCCGATTTCGGTAATCGTCCCCGCTTCACCGATCCCGAACTGCTGCGCTCGTCGCTGGCCGGTGTCATCCTGCGCATGAAATCGCTCGGCCTCGGCGACGTGGTGGGCTTTCCCTTCATCGATGCGCCAAGTTCGCGGCTGGTCACCGACGGTTATCAATTGCTGGCCGAACTGCACGCGCTCGACGAGCAGGGGCAGCTCACCGACATCGGCAACAAGCTGGCCAAGCTGCCGCTTGATCCACGCATCGCCCGCATGCTGCTGGCGGCGGACAAACAGCGCTGCGTGCGCGAAGTGCTGATCATCGCCAGCGCGCTGTCGGTGCAGGATCCGCGCGACCGCCCGATGGAGCGCGCGCAAGCGGCAGATGAAAAGCACAAGCTGTTTGCCGACGAACGCTCCGACTTCATGGGCTGGCTGAAACTGTGGCGCTGGTACGAGGAGCAGGTACAGCACAAGAAAACCAATCGTCAGTTGCAGACCTTGCTACAGGATCACTTTTTATCACCTCGACGGATGCGCGAATGGCGCGACATTCACAGTCAGTTGCACTCCCAGACCAGCGAACTGGGATTGAAGGAAAACGAAAAGGATGCCGGCTACGACACGATTCATCAGGCGCTGTTGACCGGTTTGTTGGGCAATATCGGCTTCAAATCGGACGATGGCCGATCCAGTACAGGCGGTGGCCGGCCCAAACCGGGCGAAGGCAATTACCAGGGTGCACGCGGCATCAAGCTGTCGATCCACCCCGGCTCGGCGCTGGCGAAAAAGGGCCCGAAATGGATCATGGGCGCCGAGCTCACCGACACCGGACGCCTGCTCGCACGCACCGTTGCCGAAGTGAGACCGGAATGGATCGAGGCCGCCGGCCAGCATCTGCTGACGCGCATGTACATCGAACCGCACTGGGAAAAGGACGGCGCGCGCGTGGTGGCGTTCGAGCGGGTGAGCCTGTACGGCATCACCCTGGCGCCGCGTCGCAAAATTCACTACGGCCGTATCGACCCCGAGCTGTCGCGTGAGCTGTTCATACGCGGCGCAATGGTGGCGGGCGAATACGATACGGCCGCGCCGTGGTTCACCCACAACCGCGCGCTGATCCAGGAAATCGAAGACCTCGAGCACAAGGCGCGCAAGTCGGGCGTATGGCTGGACGAGGAGCGTATTTACCGGGTGTTCGATGCGCGCATTCCGGCTGACATTCACAACGGTGCGGCATTCGAGACATGGCGTGCAGAAGTCGAGGCCGCCAACCCGAACGTTCTGTTTCTGCAGCGCGAGGACATCCTCGGCGAAGGACTGGGTGCCGACCACACGCTGTTCCCGGAAACGATGGGGGTCGACAGCGTGGTGTGCGCACTCAAATACCGCTTCGAACCGGGCCACGCGCTCGACGGGGTGACATTGCACCTGCCGTTGTACCTGCTCAATAAAGTTAACGCAGCACAGATTGAATGGCTGGTGCCCGGCCTGATCCGTGAAAAACTGATCCTGCTGTTGAAGTCCTTGCCCAAGGACCGCCGCCGCCCGCTGATTCCGCTACCCGATACGGTGACGGCATTTCTCTCCGAGGCCAAGCCGGGCGAGCAGACGCTAACCGATGCGCTGGCGGCCTTCATACGCAAGAAAACCCGTGCGGACATTCACCCCAATGACTGGGGTGACGAACTTCCGGCCCACCTGAAAATGAATCTCAGCGTGATTGACGACAGTGGGCGGGAACTCGCCAGCGGGCGCGATCTCGCTGTGCTGCGGCAGCAACTGGGCGGTGCGGCGCGCATTACCTATGGCGGCGGTGCAGAGGACAGTGAATTCGAGCGCACCGGGCTCACCGAGTGGAATTTCGGCGATCTGCCGACGGCGGTGAAATTCAAACGTGGCGGACGTGAACTGACCGGTTACCCGGCGCTGGTCGACAATGGGGAGAGCGTCGACCTTCGCCTGCTCGATGCAGCCGACGTTGCAGAAAGTGAAACCCGGCGTGGCGTGGTTCGATTGTTGCGGATTGCTTTGGCGGCACAGTTCAAGCAGCTCGACAAGGATTTGTCGCGCGATACCGCACTGGTATTGAAGTATCGCAATTTTGGTAGCCCCGATCAGTTGCGCGCTGCTCTCATCGATGCCATCGCAACCCGTGCACTTGTGGGGGATGACGACACGCCGCGCGACCCAAAAGCCTTCAGCAAACAGAAAGAACGCGCCAAGCCCCGCATTTCTGTGGTGAAACAGGCGCTGCTGCGCGATGTGGCGGAAATTCTGGATCTGCATGCGCAGGTGATCGTACGGCTCAATGCCAAGCCGCAGTTCACCGCGGCGATGCGCGACGAGCACACCCATCTGGCCGCGCTGGTGGCACCGGATTTCATCACCGCCACACCCTGGACACACCTGAGAGACCTGCCGCGTTACCTGCGAGGCATACTCAAGCGGCTGGAGAAGTTGCCTGCCGCCGAGCAGCGCGACGCGCGCGGCATGGCCGGCGTGCTGACGCTGCAAAATAAATATCTGGCGCGGCGCTCACAAATAACAGGCGAGGCGCCCGCAGCGCTGGACGATTTTCGCTGGCAGTTGGAAGAACTGCGTATTTCGCTGTTTGCACAGGAACTGAAAACGCCGTATCCGGTGTCGGCCAAGCGGCTCGATAAACTGTGGAACGAGCTTGCCAGACAGCCCCTTAATTGATTAGGGTTCGCGCATGAGCGAACGCATCTTCAATCTGCCGAACATCATCACCCTGCTGCGTCTGGCTGCGGTGCCGGGGGTGGCATGGCTGATTGTGCATCAGCATTGGGAAGCGGCCTGCTGGCTGTTCCTGGTGGCTGCGATATCGGATGGCATCGATGGTCTGCTTGCACGCTGGCTCAATCAGTTGACCCAACTGGGTGCCACGCTCGACACCCTTGCCGACAAAGCATTGGGCATTGTGACCCTGGTGATGCTGACGCAGGTGGGAGCGATTCCGCTATGGGTGACGCTGGCGATTTTGTTGCGTGACAGCATCATCGTGCTGGGTGCGTTGAGCTATCGGGGGCTGGCCGGGCATCTGGAGATTCATCCGACCTGGTTGGGCAAGACGCATATGGCTGCCGAATTTGTCCTGTTGACGCTGGTGTTGGCTGATCTGGGAAAGCTGATCGAGGTGGATGCCTGGTTAGCGGCTTTGTTTGCAACCGCGTTTGCCATTGCGGTGATTTCCGGTGTGCAGTATGTGTGGATATGGAGCGCGAAGGCGCGACGTGAGCGCGCTGAGGATCGCTTCAGGCCTCACTAAACGGCAGGCGGCGCTGGCGCTCTGATTCGCAGCCGGATTTGACCCTGTACATCGCGGCGTCAGCGGCGCGAATCAGGGTATCTTCGTCGGCGCCGTCGTCAGGGAACAGCGCCTGACCGATGCTGGCAGAGATTTCCACCTCGAGTCCGTAGAAGCTTGTGTCTGTGTTGAGCTCCTGCTCGATCTTGTTCGCGGCGGCGCGTAAATCTTCACGCCCTTGCACGCCTTCAAGCAACACGCCGAACTCATCGCCCCCCAGGCGTGCGATCGAATCTGAGTCGCGAACGCTGGAACTGAGACGTTTCGCCACTTCGGTCAGTACGGCGTCGCCCACGTGGTGACCATGCTGATCGTTGATTGCCTTGAAGCGGTCCAGATCCTCATCCTGGATGCCGTGGTTGCCGGCATAGGGATGTGCGAGGCGGTTTGCCTGCTGGAGCGGGTCATAATTCAGTCGCCGGTTGGAT
>JBBQDI010000126.1:0-5341 GCA_038319505.1 Burkholderiales bacterium | reverse complement strand
CGATTCGATCTCGGGCGAGCGGCAGCCGAGACGGTACATGTTCGCCGTGGGGCCGCCGAGATCGGAAATGATGCCGGTGAAGCCAGGCGTCTTGTCGCGGATCGCCTCGATTTCCTTGATCACCGAATCTTCGCTGCGGCTCTGGATGATGCGGCCCTCGTGCTCGGTGATCGAGCAGAAGGTGCAGCCACCGAAGCAGCCGCGCATGATGTTGACCGAGAAGCGGATCATCTCCCACGCCGGAATCTTGGCGTCGCCGTAGCTCGGGTGCGGCGCGCGCGCGTAGGGCAGGTCGTAGACCGCGTCCATGTCGGGGGTGGACAGCGGGATCGGCGGCGGGTTCAGCCAGACGTCGCGCTCTCCGTGCGCCTGCCGCATGGCGCGGGCGTTACCGGGATTCGATTCGAGATGAAGCACGCGCGAGGCGTGGGCGTAGAACGACGGGTTGTTCTTGACCTGGTCGTAATCGGGCAGGCGGATCACGGTGTGTTCGCGCACCGCCTGTTTGGCGGCCAGACGCTCGGCTTTTGGAACCAGGCGAATCGGTGCAGTGCCTGCAGGCGTTTGCGGCGTGGGCGTGCTCGGCGACATGGCATAGGGGTCGACATGCGCGTCGATGGCACCGGGGGTGTCGAGTTCGGTCGACATCACTTCAATCCAGGTTTCGTCCGGTTTCCAGTCACGCGCCACCATGAATGCGGTGCCGCGTACGTCACGAATGTCGGCGATGTTTTCGCCCTTGGACAGGCGATGCGTGATGTCCAGCAGCGCCCGCTCGGCGTTACCGAAAATCAGCAGGTCGGCTTTGGAGTCCGGCAGCACCGAACGGCGCACGGTGTCCGACCAGTAGTCGTAATGTGCGATACGGCGCAAGGATGCTTCGATTGATCCAATGATCACCGGTGTGCCGGGATAGGCTTCGCGGCAGTGCTGGGCATATACCGTAACCGCGCGGTCGGGGCGCTTGTTGGGCGCGGCATGGGGGGTGTAGGCGTCGTCGGAGCGGATCTTGCGGTCGGAGGTGTAGCGGTTGACCATCGAATCCATGTTGCCCGCGGTGACGCCGAAATACAGCGTCGGCTGGCCCAAGGCGCGGAAGGCATCAGCGGACAGCCAGTCCGGCTGGCTGATGATACCGACACGATAGCCCTGTGCCTCAAGCAACCGCCCGACCAGCGCCATGCCAAAGCTGGGGTGGTCGATATAGGCGTCCCCGGTCACCAGAATGATGTCGCACGCATCCCAGCCGAGCGCGGCCATCTCGGCGCGCGACATCGGCAGGAAGGGGGCGGTGCCGAAGCGCGCCGCCCAGTGCTTGCGGTGGGAAAACAGGGGTTGGGTCATGACTGGATTTTACCCTTGCAGCGCGGATAAAGCGCCTACTGTGTTGGTTGGCTCAATATTGGGACGAAACCTGCCGTTAACAGGCGTGTTAAGTAATTTCTATGCAGTGAATGTCAATGGGTGGACCTATGTCGGCAGTCGGTGAAGCATTAACAGGTGACAAACGCCTGCACAAGCGCTTTGACATTTTGCAGGTGGCCAGCCTGAAAACAGCTTCGGGGCGGGAACTTGCATGCGAAATCCATGATTTTTGCCTGGGTGGATTGTTACTCAAGTTTGATGGGCCGCAGAACGATGCCGCAATAGCTTCAGGCATGAATGAAGGCGAGGGCGTGGAAATCAGCTTCACGCCGCCGTCCTCGATCAGCAATCAGACCTTCAATATCAAGGCGCGTCTGGCTCGGCGAAGCCAGGACGGTGTCGGGGTGGCGTTCATCGGCACGCCGATCGAAGCGACCCGCACGCTGAACAAGGTTGCCGCTTCCATGCGCACCCAGCACATGGTGAAAAAGCGCTATCAGGGCACGGATCGCAAGCCCTTGCAGGCGTCTTGCAAATCCTTGCTGGAAGATGCGCTGCAGATTGCCGTCAACGACTTTTATGGTTTGATTCAGGACGCGCTGTCGTCTACTGCCGCGCAGTCAGCCAGCTTTGCAGAGCGCAATGACCTGATGGCGGCCTTCGATCAGATCAAGCTGCATGAAATCACGGCGCAACAGGGTGTACAGCAGCGAGTGCTGGAATCACTCGACCAACTGCTCAAAAAAAATGCCAAATCCGTGCCACAACTCGAAGAGGCTGGACTGTCCATTGTTCAAACCGAAGAATTTGAAAACTGGCTGAATCTGGTGGCTGAAATCAACAAGCTCGAAAACCGTTTCAGTGTCGAACTGGCATTGCTCGAGCCCCGGTTGGAGAAACTGTTTGGCCGGCCTCTCGACCGCAGCACCAATCCCTTTGCACCTTCGGTTATTGAACACGCAGTGCAGGAGGAGTTTGAGTCGCTGCCCCTGTCCCTGAAAGCGCGGCAAGTGATATACGGCACGATGGCCGAGGCGTTGGTGCGTCCCCTGGGCGATTTGTATCAGCAGCTTGGCACCATGCTGCCGGAAGCGACCGGGGTACGGCCGCAGCCCGGCGTTCAGGCCAACGATGCCTGGCCAGACTCCCAGGGAGCGGGATTGAACGAGGGCATGAGTCCGGATTCGGATATGTTTGTCGGTGGACAACAGGCTAATGATCGTCTGCCGGGATCGACCGATCAATCACATGCGGACATGCCGCGCACCTCAGCGGGCGGGGTGGCGGGCGCCTTGATGAACCTGTTCCGTCGTACCCGGCGTGCCGGTCCTGCGCCCTACGCGTCGGGCGCCGCGATGACCACGATGGAGGGAGGCAATTCGGCAGCCCAGCCAGCGGTAACAGTAGCAGGCACCCCTGCGTTACAGGGCGCCGCATCCCATGCGGGGGCTGAATGGCACGTTAGCCAGAGCATGTCTGATTCATCGCGGCGTGTACTGGGTGAACTGTTTGCGGGCGGCAGGGTTCAACCCGGACAGGAAGAGGCCGCACAGGGTTCGGCTGAAGTGTATAGCGTGCTGGCCGAGACGATTGATACTGGAGCCTCGCTACCCATCAGCGTCAAGCATGTCGTCAAGGACCTTGAGGAACCCCTGCTCAAGCTGGCGGTTCTGGATACGGGATTTCTGAATTCCCCGCAACATCCGGCTCATCGAGTGTTGAATGCGGTTGATCGTCTGGCCATGGTGTCGAGTGATGATGGCAACATCAACGACAAGAAAATGCTGGCTGTCATTCAACGCTGGTCTGAGCGCATCAAGAAGGAGGCGGACAAGAATCCGGGCATTTACGAAGAAGCGCGCAACCAGTTGGAGAAGGTGTTGCTGCCACTGATGCGCTTCCGAAATATCCGTATCGCCCGTTTGCAAGCCGGGCTGGAAGGCTGGCAGAAAATGGGTCAGGCCAACCGGGCCATATCGGTGGAAATCGAACGTCGTATTACCGGTCGGGACGTGCCCGATATCGTGCTTGAGTTTTTCAATCCAGGCTGGCGCAACTATCTGATTCGGGTATTGCTGCGCCACGGGCCCGGTAGCCAGGAAGAAACGGAAGCCTGGCAGGCGGTGGATCATCTGCTGGAATGGATGGACCCCAAACTGATCGAGCGCCCACCTTTCAATGAGGTGCAGCGTTTGCTGTCTTACATTGACTCGCGGCTCACCATGGTCAGTGCCGGCAAGGACGTGCAGGAGAGCATTCTGGAACGGCTGGCTGAAGGGCTGATTTATCCGGACAGACGCAATTACAAGTTGTTGTCCGGGGTGAAGCTGATAGCCAGGCATCGGGAAGTCGACCCGGAACTGAACGAACACGAAGCAGCCTTGATCGGGCAGTTCCGGGTGGGCGACTGGCTCAGCTTCGCGGGCACCCCGACCCCGCTGAATTTAATCTGGGTTGGCGATGACCCGCATAACTACGTGTTCTCGAATTTCAAGGGCGTGCGCAAACTCGAACTCAAGCGACAGGGATTTTTGAAACTGATCAAGTCAGGCGAAGCGAAACGGACCGACAATCTCGATTTGCCGATGATGGATCGCTCGTTCAGTTCGATGATCGAGCATATCCATCACGACCTGCTGGAACAGGCGATCAGTGACCCTGAAACCGAACTGATGGGCCGTCCGGAATTCATGCGCAAAGCCAAGCGCGCCTGGCTACAGGTTGAGGGCAATGAAAGTGGCTGCGTCATGGGCGTGATCGATATTGAGGATTTGCGCATGGTGCAAATGCGCATCAGTCCGGAAGGTTTCCAGAAATTGATGCATTCCCTGGCCCGGCATCTCTACGTGAAATGCTCGGGTGGCGGCTTCATCGCCCGCACGGGTGATCGTACTTTTGCCTTCATGCGTGCCTGCCCCAACCAGGAAGTTGCGCAGGAACTGGCCGAAAATTTCATCACCCACATCAACCAGTTCGGTTTTGAGTGGGCCGACGAGGCGTTTACCCTGACCGCTAATGCCGGCCTGGCATGGGCCACTGCGTCTGTCGAACCCGAGACCTTGTACAACAAGGCGGATACCGCGTGTCTTTCGGCCAAGCATGAGGGACGCAACCAGATGGTGTTTTTCCGCGAAGAAGACACAGCCCATACCGGCCATGCCGGCCTGGTGTACTGGGCGAGCCGCTTCAACAGCATTCTCAATAGCGACCGGCTGTATTTGCGTTGCCAGCCCATTGTGTCGCTATCGGACGACGCGGATCAGACCTCGCATTACGAAATTCTGCTGGGTGCCAGCACCGACGAGAATGAACCGATCCAGATCGGCGATTTTGTGGCGGCGATTGAGCGACTCAAGCGCATCAGCGAGCTCGATCAATGGGTGGTGCGTGCCGTGTTCAACTGGATCCGGACGCATCCGAAGGAATTTGAAAAAGTGGGTGCGTTTTCGGTCAACCTGTCCGGACCGTCGGTCAACAGCAAGGCCTTCTTCAGCTTCATGGAAGAAGAGTTGGGGCGCGGGGACATTCCGGGCGACAAGCTGATTTTCGAGATCACCGAAAGCGCCGCGATCGACAGCTTCGTCAATGCCGAACAGTTCATCAAGAAGTTTCGCCGCTACGGCTGCCGCTTCTCGCTGGATGATTTCGGCGTGGGCTTCTCTTCATTTACCTACCTGAAAAATCTCAAGGTGGATTATCTGAAGATCGACGGTTCGTTTGTGCGCGACATGATCCGCAATGAAGTTGATGTCGCGCTGGTTTCGTCGATGCATGAAACCAGCCGTTTCCTGGGCATCAAGACCATTGCGGAATCGGTCGAGAACGAGGAAACCCTGGAACAGTTGAAAGCGATCGGGGTGAACTACGTGCAGGGCTATCACACCGGCAAACCCATGCATATCGACGAGCTTGCTGCCTAGCAGCGGGAAGAGGCCGGAACGTCTGTCACGTTCCGGCAGCCCGGGGAGCAGGAGTG
>JBBQDI010000125.1:0-5361 GCA_038319505.1 Burkholderiales bacterium | reverse complement strand
CGGCTTTGAGCGGGCTGCACCATTTGGCGGCATTACGCAGAATCTCCGGGCCTTCGTTCCAAATGTCACGACCTTCGTTACGTGCCTGAATCATGACTTCCAGCGCGGTACGGTTGGCAACTGCGCCAGCCTGAATGCCGTCCGGGTGGCCGATGGTGCCGCCGCCGAATTGCAGAACCACGTCGTCGCCCAGGTAATGCAGCAACTGGTGCATCTGGCCGGCATGAATACCACCGGATGCAACCGGCATACACTTGTTCAGTGAAGCCCAGTCCTGTTCGAAGAATATGCCTTTTTCAAGTTGAATCGGCGTGTGCTGGTCAAGCAGTGTGTCGTAGTAACCGCGAATCATCATGGGGTCGCCTTCGAGCTTGCCGACGACGGTACCTGCATGGATATGATCCACACCGGCCATACGCATCCACTTACAAATCACGCGGAATGCCATACCGTGGTTTTTCTGACGCGAGTAGGTCGAGTTACCGGCACGGTGCAGGTGCAGGATCATGTCGTTCTTGCGAGCCCAGATCGCCATGGTCTGAATCGCACTGTAGCCGATCACGAGGTCGATCATGATGATGATCGAACCCAGCGATTTAGCGAATTCAGCACGCTCAATCATTTCTTCCACGGTGCCGGCGGTCACGTTCATGTAGTGACCCTTGACTTCGCCGGTGGCGGCAGAAGCCTTGTTCACTGCGTCCATGCAATACAGGAAACGGTCACGCCAATGCATGAAGGACTGCGAGTTGATGTTCTCGTCGTCTTTCATGAAGTCCAGACCGCCCTTCAGTGCTTCGTACACGACGCGGCCATAGTTGCGGCCCGACAGACCAAGCTTCGGCTTGGTGGTGGCGCCCAGCAGCGGACGGCCAAATTTGTCCATACGCTCGCGCTCGACGACGACGCCGGTTGCGGGGCCCTGGAAAGTCTTCAGGTAAGCTACGGGGATACGCATGTCTTCGAGACGCAGCGCTTTGACGGCCTTCATGCCGAACACGTTGCCGATGATCGATGCGGTCAGGTTGGCAATCGAGTTGCCCTCGAACAGGTCGATGTCGTAAGCGATGTAAGCGAAGTACTGCTGCTCGGTCTTGGTGCCGGGGCCGGTGTTGGGAACCGGGTCAACGCGATAAGCCTTGGCGCGGTACATTTCACAAGCGGTCAGACGATCAGTCCATACCACCGTCCAGGTCGCGGTAGAGGATTCACCGGCAACGGCTGCGGCGCATTCGTCGGCTTCCACGCCGGCTTGCGGGGTCATGCGGAACATCGCCAGAACGTCAGTTTCCTTGATGACGTAGTCGGGTTCCCAGTAACCCATTTTTTTGTAAGGGATCACGCCAGATTTGTAGCGTTCCTTGCCTTTTAGCTCTTCACTCATTTCAATTTCCTCATCAAGTAAATTGGGGGGCCTACTAAATTGCGCCACGCAGCCACCCTTATGCAGGGATTTGTTGCAATGACCCCTTTGGATGCTACGGAAGCCATCATAATGGTATTAACCATAAACAACAGTCAAAGATATTGATTGTTTCAATAAGCATTCATTTATGGTTAAATGCTTTCATGATCCATGTGACTTTCCGCCAGCTGCAGGTATTTGAATCGGTCTCGCGCAACCTTTCGTATTCAAAGGCTGCGCGCGAACTCCATCTAAGCCAGCCTGCAGTTTCAATGCAAGTACGCAGTCTGGAAGAAAGCCTGGGGCTTGCGCTCACTGAACAGATCGGGAAAAAAATCTTCCTGACCGAGGCCGGGCAGGAAGTTTTTCACTATAGCCTATCCATCGCGGCACAGCTAACCGACCTGGAAACCGCGTTAAACCAGCTCAAGGGCGTGGAACAAGGGCAATTCAACATCGCGGTGGCCTCGACTGCCAACGCTGTCGCGACCGACCTGCTGGCAGGATTCCGCACCCTGCATCCCAATATCGCCATCAATCTGGGGGTGATCAACCGACAGGAAGTCCTGAGCCAGCTGGCGGCGAACGACATCGATCTGGCCATCATGGGGCAACCCCCCGAGGGGCACGATCTGGATGCCGTGTCGTTCATGGAAAATCCGCTGGTGGTGATCGCCCCACCTCAGCACCCGCTGGCGCAAAAGCCAGCCGTCACGATAGGCGCACTGGCAGGCGAATCATTTTTGGTGCGCGAAGAAGGCTCAGGCACACGCAGCGCAACCGAGCGTTTTTTTGCCGCGCACGGGGTGGCGCTCAAAACCAGCCTGGTGATGAACACTAACGAAGCCATCAAGCAATCGGTGCAGGCGGGCATGGGGCTGGCCGTGGTGGCCCTGCATACGGTCTCGCTGGAGCGTGAAGCCGGCCGGCTGGTTGTCATCAAAGCCGAAGGGTTTCCGATTCGGCGTCACTGGTATGTGGTTCACCGCAAAGGCAAGCGCCTTTCAGCCGTGGCCGACGCATTCAAGACCTTTCTGCTCGGCAAGGCCTGAACCGCTGCTTTATCATCCCTACGTCGCGTTCAGCGGTGTGCTTGTTGGCTTTCGCCAAAGCCATGCTGAAAGGCCTTGTTAACGCACCAGTACCAGTCCAGTCTCCACCTCGTCACGCTTGGCTCGGCCTGCGAGCTGCTCCACGAGCGCGAGCGCGAAGGCGATGGACGTGCCCGGACCGCGCGAAGTAACAATATTACCGTCGGTGACGACTGCATCTTCGTGATAGCTGACGCCTTCGATCGCGACCTGGTCCCGGAACTTCGGATTGCTGGTCGCATTCTTGCCGTCGAGGTGGCCGTAGGCGGCGAGGATCGACGGCGCGCCGCAGATCGCCGCCGTATAGCGGCCCTTTTGCGTGTAGCGGGCGAGCAGGATCTTGATGCGCGGATCTTCATGCAGATGCTTGACGCCGGGCATGCCGCCCGGCAGCGCCACCATGTCGAAGTCCTGATCCATCACGGCATCGAGCGACGCGTCGGGAACCACAACCGTCTCGCGTGCCCCCTTGACCGGACCGTCCTTGAGCCCCGCGACCACCACCTTGATGCCGGCGCGACGCAGCACGTCAATAATACTCACCGCCTCCAGCTCCTCAAATCCTTCCGCCAGAGGCATTAGAACGCTAGCCATACGATCTCCTTTGTCGTTGAAAAATCGGTGACGGGTGGAAACGCGGCCCAACACCGTGCCACTCAAGCGTAGCATTCGCCTTCCGGCCGGTCCGTCGCATAGGAATGCACGGTGTATTGGACGGTACGGCCAGACCCGTCCTGCCGCGGCAGGACATGCACGGCGATGCGACGCCGCGCGAGCTGCCGAACGCGGTGATGCGATTGTAGCAACTTGAAAAGAACTTGCATCAACACGCTGAGGCAGATGATGCGAAACAGAATGCATCAATAAAAACAAAGGCAAGCGGGTCACTGGAACGTTTTCAACATTTTTTCGTCTGTGGTAACAGCGCCTATATGACGCCAATATCCAGCCGCCGTCTTTCATCTTCCAGAGTAAAAATGTCTTGATGACCAACGCCGAACGCGTAACGAATTTGGATGCGTCACAGAAGCCCGCCATGGTCAGGGGATCGGACTTTTCCGGCTTCAAGCGGGTACTCCGCACGGGCGCGCTGATTTTTGCCCTCATCATCACGATCCTGTTCGCCATGATTTACTACCAGCATCAGCGCTCGGAAGAATCCGTTCGCTCGGTGGGGCACACACGGCAGGTCATCACCTACATCGACGCGTTGCGCACTTACCTGCTCAACCTGGACACTGCGGTTCGCAAATACGCCGAGTCGCACAACCCCGCTGATCTCGATCCCGGCCTGATCTGTCGGCAATCGCCGTGTCCGAATGCCGGGCAACTGATCGTCCTGGTCAGTGCGGACAGCATCCAGGCTGCTCGCCTGTCTCCACTGCCGGCACTGCAATCGGCGGTGGAGACAGGATTCGATGCGCTCCAGCAAGGCGCACTGACAAGTGTCAATACCACCCCACCAGAACGGGAATTGGGGGGATTCGACAAGTCTGCTATCGAGCAGATCCACCGCATTCTGATCGAGGTCGGACGGGAAGAGCTAAAGCAGCTGGAAACACGCGAAGCTGCGCGAATTCATGATCAGAATCTGTCGTCGGCGCTGCTGGGATTGGCCTGTCTGTGGATGGGACTGGCACTATTCGGACTGTACCGGGAAACCGTTCGCCTGATCCGGGCCGGGACCCGGGCCGAGCGGACGATCAGACAACTCAGTCTGCGCGACCCGTTGACAGGCCTGGCCAATCGGCGTTTCGTGCAAGAAAACGAAAAGCATTTGATCGCCGGCGCAAAGCGCTCGGGTAAACAAATGGCTGTGCTGGCCGTTGACCTGGACGACTTCAAGGCGGTCAACGACCGCTATGGGCATGCGGCTGGCGACACGGTTATCGTGACATCGGCAGAACGGATGAAGCAGTTGCTGCGCGAGGCGGATGTAATCGCCCGTTTCGGTGGCGACGAGTTCGTCATCGTGCTTGCCCAGGTCGATGATGTGGAATCTGCACGTGAAGTCGCAAGCCGCGTGGTGGATAGTCTGCGTCAGCCCATACCGCTTGCCGATGGCGAAACCGCCCACATTGGGGCTTCGGTGGGGATCGCCATGTGCTGCCCTGACAGTGAAACGATGGATGCGCTGCTCAAGAAAGCAGACGCGGCGCTATACACGGCGAAACGGGACGGCAAAAACACCTACCGTGTAGCTGACCCTTCAGGCGCGTAAAGCAGCTCGCGTTCTCACCCTGAGACTGGCGACGTCTCTGCCCAAACCACAAACATAAACCCACATTCCAGCGGATGCCATGTTAATGCGCGTACCCAACACCATTTATTTGGTCAGCGCCATGAACAACTGCGGCAACCGCTCGGGCAATCGCTCGATGTGATCGATGACGGTGTACTGGCGACCGAAGATGTCGCCGACGTATTCGTCGGCCTTGGGGTCGAGGCTGATGCAGTAGGTGAAGATGCCGTCCTGATCGAGCTCTTTCACGGCCTGGCGTGCATCCTCGATGAGGCGGCGTTCGTCGTGGGCATCGACGTCGGAAGGCTGGCCGTCGGTGAGGATGAGCATGAGTTTCTTGTCGGCCTTGCGTGCGCCGAGATAATGCGCGGCGTGGCGCATGGCCGCGCCCATGCGGGTGGAATAGCCCGCTTCCATTGCGGCCAGCCGTGCTTTCACATCATCGTTCCAATGCTCGCCGTAGCCTTTGATGTGCAGATAACGCACGTCGTGTCGGGTGTTGGAATGAAAGCCGGCAATGGCAAACGGGTCGCCCAGCTGTTCAATCGACCAGGCCAGCAAAGATACCGCTTCCTGGCTGAGTTCCAGAATGGTCTGGTCGGAGCCGTCGGCTTTTTCATTGA
>JBBQDI010000124.1:0-5387 GCA_038319505.1 Burkholderiales bacterium | reverse complement strand
GAAATGATGGCTATGGGCACAGAAAACCAGGACGCCGCAGCTCCTGACCGGCGTCCTGGTTTTCTGTGCCCATAGCCATCATTTCCACCCTGTTTCCCACATTAATCGCCATTATAGGGGGTAAGCCGGGTGAATTTTATGGCGTGATCCGTGCATCATTTCAGGCGGTTGGCGTCGACCGGCGGGTTTTGATAGACTGGCCACCATGAACTTGGCCGCACTGTTCTTTTTTAGCCGCTTTTATCCCACGCTTAAGGCGGTCGGGAGGCGCTGAAATGAACAGCACAGCCTTAACGAAACCGCCAGCCCGCTGGCGGTTTTTCGTTTAAGACACAGCGGGTCAGCGCACACAAATATGGAGCCTTGAAATGACTGCCACCCGAACCGACGATACCCGCATTGAGCAAAGCGGCGAACTGCTTTCCCCGATGCAGATCATGCGCGAGCATTGCGCCAGCGAAACGGTACTGGCGCACGTGGCGTACGCGCGCAGTGCCATGCATGATGTGCTGCGCGGGGCGGACGACCGCATGTTCATCGTGGTGGGCCCGTGTTCCATCCATGACCCAATTGCCGCAATTGATTATGCAAAGAAGCTGAAGCCACTGGCCGACGAGCTTGCGCACGATCTCATCATCGTCATGCGCGTGTATTTCGAAAAACCGCGCACCACCGTAGGCTGGAAGGGGCTGATCAACGATCCGCATCTGGACGAGAGCTTCGATATCAATGAAGGTCTGCGGCTGGCGCGCAAGCTGTTGCTGGAGATCAACGAACTCGGCCTGCCCTGCGCAACCGAGTTCCTCGATCTGATTTCGCCGCAATACATCGCCGACCTGGTGGGATGGGGCGCGATCGGTGCAAGAACCACCGAATCACAGTCGCACCGCCAGTTGGCATCCGGCCTGTCATGCCCGGTAGGGTTCAAGAACGGCACCGATGGCAGCCTGCGCATTGCCGTCGACGCGATCAAGGCCGCCGCTGCGCGCCACCACTTCATTTCGATCACCAAGTCTGGCCACGTCGGTGTGTTCAGCACGTCCGGCAACGAAGACACGCATGTGATTCTGCGCGGTGGCAAGACGCCCAACTACGATGCGGCGAGCGTGAATCTGGCCTGTGGTGAACTGGCCTCTGCCGGTCTGCGCCAGCAGTTGATGATCGATTTTTCGCACGCCAATGCGAGCAAACAGTACCAGCGTCAGCTCGACGTTGGTGCGGATGTCGCTGCACAGGTGGCGGGCGGTGACGCCCGCATCATCGGCGCCATGATCGAAAGCCATTTGAACGCGGGCCGTCAGGATCTGGTTGAGGGTCAACCACTGGAATATGCCAAGTCGATCACCGACGCCTGCATCAGTTGGGACGACACTATTCCGCTGCTGCGGATGCTGGCCGACGCGGTGAAGAAACGCCGGCTGACCGTGACGGTGGATGAGGAATGAACGCGCTTCCGGGTTAAAATGCGGTTGGCGGGCCTCCCCGCATGGTGAAGTCGTGAATCGGGTCAGGTCCGGAAGGAAGCAGCCACAGCGATGGATACCAGTGCCGGGGTTCTGGCTCGCCATTCCAGGCTGCTATCCGGCGGATAGCAGCCTGGAATGGTTTCCGCCTTTTGAATAGCCCATGACTGATCTTTTCGGTGACTCCGCATCTCCCGCCCTTGCGCTGGCTCGCAAGTGGCGTCCGCGCGCGTTTGCCGATCTCAAGGGTCAGGAACACGTGGTGCGGGCGCTATCAAACGCATTGACGCAGGGCCGACTGCATCATGCTTACCTGCTGACCGGCACGCGCGGAGTGGGGAAAACCACGCTGGCGCGAATTCTTGCCAAGTGTCTCAATTGCGAATCCGGGGTGACAGCGACGCCTTGTGGTGTTTGTTCGGCGTGTACCCAGATTGACGCGGGGCGCTTTGTCGACCTGTTGGAACTGGATGCAGCGTCGAATACCGGTGTCGACAACATGCGCGAAGTACTCGACAACGCGCAATACGCGCCGACGGTGGGCCGCTACAAGGTCTACATCATCGACGAAGTGCACATGCTGTCGAAGCCGGCGTTCAATTCCATGCTGAAAACGCTGGAAGAGCCGCCCGCGCATGTAAAGTTCATTCTTGCCACCACCGACCCGCAGAAGATTCCCGTAACCGTGCTGTCGCGCTGCCTGCAGTTCAATTTGAAGCCGATGCCGCCCGCGCTGGTGGCGCAGCACCTGGGCGAGGTGTTGGCGCAGGAACATGTTGACGCCGAACCCGCCGCGCTGAATCTGCTGGCCCGCGCCGCGGCGGGCAGCATGCGCGATGCGCTGTCGCTCACCGATCAGGCGATAGCCTATGGCGCAGGCAAGGTGGAGGCGGCTGCGGTCGAAGCCATGCTGGGAACAGTGCGGCGTGATTATCTGTTCGATGTGCTTGACGCGCTGGCGGCGCAAAACGCGGATGCATTGCTGGATCAGGCGCGGAAAATGGCTGAGTGTGGCATTGCCTATGACGCCGCACTTCAGGACCTGGGCAACCTGCTGACCCAGTTGGCGTTGATGCTGCATGCGCCGGGCGCCGTGGAAACCACGGCTGACGTCGAGCGGATGCAGACCGCCGCTGCACATCTGGATGTCGAAACCGTTCAGCTGTATTACCAGATTGCGTTGAACGGTCGCCGCGACCTGCCCTATGCCCCGGACGAGTTTTCCGGGTTTTGCATGACCTTGCTGCGCATGCTGGCCTTTGCGCCCGGCGCAGCATCAGTTGATCGTCCCGCGCCGGTACGTGCTGTGCCCGCTGTGCGTACCGAGCCTGTGTCAAGTTCGTCTGCGCCAGTGTCCAATGCGACTGCGCCAGTGTCATATGCGGCTGCGCCGGTGTCGCCGTCGGCCGTGACGCAGCCCCCCCCCATTCCGGCAGTGGCCACGGCATCAGACAATGGGAAAACTAACCCCGAGTTGGTGACGCCAACAGAGCAAAAAATACCGGCCGCCGCCCCATTGGTTGCGCGTGAACCCGCACCGAACGCACCCTGGGACTGGCTCGCCGTTGTGGCCGCATTGCGTCTTGGGGGCATGGCCAAAATGCTCGCCGACCATAGCGAGCTGGTGTCGCAGGATGGCGATGCGGTGACACTACGCGTGGGCGAAGCGCACAAGCATCTGCTCGACCGCGCCTATCAGGACAAACTGTCGGTTGCACTACAGGACAAGTTCGGCCCGACACTCAAGGTGACGTTCGAGATCGGCGCCGCAGCCGAGCAGACGCCACAACAGGTGCGCACCCGCATCAAGGACGCGCGCCAGGCTGAGGCCGTGGCGGTGATCGAGTCCGATCCATTTGTGCGTGAACTGGTCGACCATTTTGGCGGCCAGATCGACGCAACTTCCATACAGCCACTAGGAGAATCAACATGATGAAAGGCGGCATCGGCAACATGATGAAGCAGGTCCAGCAAATGCAGGACAACATGGCCAAAATGCAGGCCAAGCTGGCCGAAATCGAAATCGAGGGGCAGAGCGGCGCCGGCATGGTCAAGGTGACGATGACCTGCAAATACGACGTGCGCCGCATCGCCATCGATCCCAGCCTGATGGGTGATGACAAGGAAATGCTGGAAGACCTGGTGGCTGCAGCAGTGAACGATGCGGTGCGCAAGGTTGAGGCCACGGTGCAGGAAAAGATGGGCAGCGTGACCGCCGGCCTGCCGATACCGCCCGGGATGAAGCTGCCGTTCTAAGGCAGGAGATTTGCGGTGCAACCTGATGCGCTGGAACACCTGATTAGCGCCTTGCGTGTGCTGCCCGGCGTGGGCCCCAAGTCGGCGGCGCGCATGGCCTATCATCTGCTGCAACGCGACCGACGCGGCGCGGAGCAGTTGGCGGGCGCGCTCAATCATGCGCTGACACACTTGCACCACTGCCGTCTGTGCAACAACTTTTCCGAAGCGGAAGTATGCGAAGTCTGTCTCAGCTCGCGGCGTGACAAGCGGCAGCTGGCGGTGGTCGAAATGCCGACCGACTTCAACATGATGGAAGCCACGCAGAGCTACACCGGCTTGTATTTCGTGTTGATGGGCCGTCTGAGCCCACTTGATGGCATCGGTCCGCGCGAGATTCATCTGGATCGCCTGATCAGTCGCGCACTCGACGGCGTGGTGGAGGAAGTGCTGCTGGCAACCAACTTCACTCCGGAAGGCGAGGCCACCGCGCACACTATCGGCGAATTGCTGAAGGCACGCGGTCTCAAGGTCAGCCGACTGGCGCGCGGGGTGCCGGTGGGCGGCGAACTGGAGTATGTGGACAGCGGCACCCTGGCGCAGGCCGTGCGTGATAGACGCACCGTTTAAAACAGCGCGACAGACGAACGGTTTAGTATGGCGTGACAGACGCATCGTTTGATGTAGCACGCCAGGCGCACTATTTAAATTTGAATTAAATGAACATTCAATATCGGATGACACGATGGAACTCAATGCACTGACTGCCCTTTCTCCGCTTGATGGTCGCTACGGCAGCAAGACTGCGGTGTTGCGTGATTTTTTCAGCGAATACGCGCTGATCAAATATCGTGTCATCGTCGAGATCGAATGGCTGAAGGCGTTGGCAGCCGAGCCTGCCATTGCCGAAGTGCCGGAGTTTTCTGCCGCAGCCATCGCACTGCTCGACGGCATTGCCGACAATTTTTCGGTGGCGGATGCCGAACGCGTCAAGGCGATTGAAGCGACCACCAATCACGATGTGAAAGCGGTGGAGTATTTCCTCAAGGAAAAGACGAAAGTCAGCCCTGAAGTCACCGCCGTATCCGAGTTCATCCACTTTGCCTGCACCTCGGAAGACATCAACAATCTTTCGCATGCCCTGATGCTCAAGGGCGCACGCGATGCCGTGCTGCAGCCCGCACTGGAAAAGCTGATCGCTCGCCTGACCGAACTGGCACACGCCCTGGCCGATCTGCCGATGCTATCGCGCACGCATGGCCAACCGGCTTCGCCCACCACGGTGGGCAAGGAGCTTGCCAACGTCGTCTATCGCTTACGCCGCAGCTACATCGCTATTGGTGATATTGACCTGATGGGCAAGATCAACGGCGCGGTCGGTAACTACAATGCACACCTGTCGGCCTTCCCTGATATCGACTGGGAAGATTTTGCGCGTAATTTTGTGATGGAACTGGGGCTGACCTTCAACCCCTATACCATCCAGATCGAACCGCACGACGCCATGGCCGAGCTGTACGATGCCATCGCACGCACCAACACCATTCTCATCGACCTGAACCGGGATGTCTGGGGCTATGTCTCGGTGGGCTACTTCAAGCAGAAGGTCAAGGCAGGTGAAGTGGGGTCTTCCACCATGCCGCACAAGGTCAACCCGATCGATTTTGAAAACAGTGAAGGCAATCTGGG
>JBBQDI010000123.1:0-5395 GCA_038319505.1 Burkholderiales bacterium | reverse complement strand
TTTTCCGTACTCAGAAGGATGATGGCTGCCGGTGATGACCTCGATGCCCTCGCCGCCTAGTGCGCGGAACGCGTCCAGCAGCAGGTGCAGTTCGCGCGCGTTGAAGGCGTAGCGTCCGGGGTGTGCGATCACCGCCATGCCGCCGCTGGCGCGAATCCAGCCGACGGCATTCTCCAGCGTGGTCCATTCGTGCTCGACGTAGCCGGGGTTGCCGCGCGTAAGAAAACGCCGGAACGCAGCGCGCATGTCGGGCGCATGGCCCTGCGCCACCAGCCAGCGCGCGAAATGGGTGCGCCCCACCATCTGCTTGTTGGCGGCATAGCCAAACGCGCCTTCGTAGGCATCATGGATGCCGGATTGCGACAGATCCACTGCCATACGCTGCGCGCGCTCGAGACGCCCAAGGAGAATGCCGTGCAGGCCTGCGGCGAGTTCAGGATGCAGGGGATCAATGCGCAGACCGACAATATGCACGGTCTGCCCGCCCCAGCTCACCGAAATTTCGACGCCGGGGATCAGCGTCAGCCCGCTAGCGTCCGCTGCCGCCTGCGCAGCAGCGATCCCCGCCACGTCGTCGTGATCGGTCAGCGCAAGCGCGTGCACGCCGTTGGCCGCCGCACGCGCGACAACCTCAGCGGGCGACAAAACCCCGTCAGAAATATTGGAATGGCAATGCAGATCGATATTGAGCATCGATAATCAGGATCAGGCAACCAAGGCCAAAAGCGCTTGGTCAGGAGGGGGAATCATAGCAAAATACGCGGTCACCCGAATTACAGTTGGCTGAATGACGCCATCACAATGAAAAAACTGCTGTTTGACCTCTTCCCCATCATCATCTTTTTTGTCGCCTACAAAATAGGCGACGCCAATGCCGAAGCCACGCGGGCCCTCATGGCCATGGTGGGTCTGCCGCAACCAATTGGCATAGGCGAAAAGCCCGGTATCTATCTGGCCACGCTGGTCGCCATCGTGGCCAGCTTCGGGCAGATCGGCTGGGTCAAACTGCGCGGAAACAAGGTCGAAGTCATGATGTGGGTCAGCCTCGGCATCATCGCGGTGTTCGGCGGCGCCACGCTGTGGCTGCACAACGAGAGCTTCATCAAATGGAAGCCGACCGTGCTTTACTGGATCTTTGCCGGCATCATTTTTGGCTCCGCTGCGGTTGGACGCAACGTGATTAAAAGTTTAATGAACGCACAAATGGAACTTCCTGACCCTGCATGGAGTCGGTTAAACGCGAGCTGGGGCGGATTTTTTGCCTTCATGGGGGTTGCAAATCTGTTTGTTGCCTTCAACTTCTCGACTGATGCCTGGGTCAACTTCAAACTGTTTGGCAGTTTGGGCCTGATGCTGGTGTTTGTAATCGGCCAGAGCATGATGCTGACCAAGTATTTGGATAAAGCCGAACTGAACAAGGAAGAAAAGCAATAATGTTCTATGCCATCGTCGGACAGGATGTGCCCGACAGTCTCGACAAGCGGCTTGCCGCCCGCCCCGCGCACCTGGATCGCCTGCACGCCTTGCAACAGGCGGGACGACTGCTGCTGGCCGGGCCCTTCCCTGCCATCGACAGCCACGACCCGGGCGCTGCGGGTTTTTCCGGCAGCCTGATCGTCGCCGAATTCGACACGCTCGCCGCTGCGCAGGCATGGGCAGATGCCGATCCCTATGTAGCGTCAGGTGTGTATGCCAGCGTCGGCGTCAAACCCTTCAAGAAAACGTTTCCCGCATGAATACTGCCGATCTGATCCACCAGCGCCTCGCCGTGCTGGAACCCGAAACCTGTACCCTGGAAGACGAAAGCGACCAGCACAAGGGCCATGCCGGAGCCGCTTCGGGCGGCGGACATTATCGTCTCACCCTGGTATCTCCCAAATTTAATAACCTCTCTACCCTCGCCCGCCACCGTCTGGTGTACGAAGCCATGGGCGAACTCATGCAGCGTGAAATTCATGCGCTGTCGATTACTGCCTTAACCCCGGAAGAACTCTGAAAGGAATCCGAATGCGCGTTGCTCTGCTCCCTACCCTGATCCTGCTGGCCCTCACCCCACTGGCACAGGCTCAAACGCCTACCACAGCCCCTGCTGCAGCGGCAGCCGACGCCAGCAAGCCGCTGGCCATCGTCAACGGCAAGGAAATTCCCGCTTTATATGGTGATCTGGTCAAGCGTGAAATGGCGCAGGGGCAGCCTGACTCACCACAGCTCGACACCCGCGTGCGTGAGTCGCTGATCAATCTGGAGCTGCTGTCGCGCGCTGCCATGGACAAGGGACTCGAGAAGGAGCCACATCTGGCTGCCGCGCTGGACATCCGCCGCAAGGATATGCTGGCCAAGGCCTACCTGGAAGACTACGTCAAAGCCCATCCCATCACCGATGCCGAAATCCAGGCTGCCTACGACAAGGCAAAAACCGAAGCGATTGAACCGGAATACCATGCGCACCACATCCTGGTCAAAACCGAAGCCGAGGCCAAGAAGCTGATCGCCGACCTGGGCAAAAAAGCCAAATTCGAAGACTTGGCCAAAAAATATTCCGGGGATCCGGGATCAGCCAAGAATGGTGGCTTGCTTGACTGGTCGGACCGTCGCGCGTTCGTGAAGGAATTCTCCGATGCCCTGGCGGGCCTGAAAAAGGGTGAAACCACCCAGACACCGGTGAAGACACAGTTCGGTTATCACATCATCCGCCTTGACGACACGCGTCAACCCAAGCTGCCGCCGATGGATTCAGTGAAGGGTGAAATCGTCAAGCAGTTGCAGCAACTGCGTATCCGTGATGCCATCACGGCAACACGCGCCAGTGCAAAAGTCGAATAATCCGCTAATAATATAAATAGGGGCATCGCCCCGTCTTCATTTGACAGGGAGCCATCATGGCCGGAAAAGAATATAACCACCTGCAAGACATTTTTCTCAACACCCTGCGCAAGGAGCGCATTCCGGTGTCGGTGTTTCTCGTCAACGGCATCAAGCTGATGGGACGGATTGAATCATTCGACCAGTTTGTCGTACTGCTGAAGGGCCAGGACCAGGCAGCTCAGATGATTTTCAAGCACGCCATTTCGACCATTTCGCCTTCGCGCGAAGTCGTGCTGCCGCAACGCGAGCCTGAAGCGTAAGCCTGTTTATTCTTTTTTGGCGGCCAGCAGCTTGGCCGCCGTTTCTGCGTCGACCAAAACAGCTGCGCCCCCACGATATGCCTGCTTGTGACGGGCGGGAATCGCGGACAGGTTCTGTGTGTTTCTCATATACATCACCACATAGCCATCGGGATGGGCGACTAACCAAGTACGCAGTTCGGCGCCCTGCAATTCGACCAGTGGTGCTTCCAACCTGCCCAGAAACTGATATTGCGCGTGATAATTCGCGGCGTTCGCCACGGGTCGACCTTGTGTCTGCACCTCCTTGATCGCCAGCGCCATCGGCTTGATGTCATACAGCGGGTCGATTGATCGCGAGGCGGCCAACTGCACCAATGCCATGGTTACGGCCCCCAGCACCCCCAGCGTCAATACCGGATGCGCGCCACGCCGACCGGCCACCCAGGCCAGCAGCGCCAGCAGCACCAGCAGCATTCCCGGCCACAACGGCGGCAGCTCGACAACCTGACTTTGCAGCGCTGCGATCTGTCCACTTCCGGCCAGAATCAACGCCCCACCCAACATGGCTGCCAGCAATGCAGGCAAGCCGATGCGGAACACCGTTTGATCGGCCAGCACGCGTGCTGCCAGCAATGCAAACGCCGGAAACAGCGGCACCAGGTAGTGCGGCTGCTTGCCGCTGATGAATGAAAAAGCGATGAAAACCGGCAGCATCCAGGCCAGGCAAAAGCGCGTCCCGCGATCCAGCCCGACGCGCCGGTGATGGGCCAGTGCCTTCCAGAACCCCGGCCACACAAACCACGGAAATAGCAGCACCGGCAGCAAGGGCAGATACCACCAGAACGGACGTCGGTGCGCAAAGGAGTCGACCATGCGATCGGCGGTCTGACCCCAGAAAATCGCATTGCGATAGGCCTCCCCCCCCGACATGCCGGCCGGCAAGGCCCACGCCAACCCGATGGCGGCGCCGAGCAGGACCGCCAGCAGCAGTCCTCCCAACCAGCGCTTCCACTCAAGCCCGGGGTGCCACCAGCGCGCCAAAACAGCAACAGGCAACAGGTCTAGCAGAATGACTGGGCCCTTGGTCAGCACACCGAAACCAATTGCGATGCCCAGCATGACCAAGCCGCGCCGCTTACCATCGACGGCCGCAAGTATCCCGTGCATCCCGATCAGGACCCAGAACGCCAGTATCACGTCGAACATGACCGAGGTGGAAAATACGATCCACAACAACGTGCTCCCCAATATCAGTGCGGCTTGCCCGCCCAGGCCGGTACGCTGCGGCCACAGGCGGCGCGCGAGCAGGCAGGTCAGCAGCAGTGAGCCGGCAGAAAACAGGGGCAACACCAGGCGCGGCCACCAGTCATTGACGCCAAACAGCGCCCAGCCAAGATGGAACATCCAGAACAAGAATGGAGGCTTGTGGCTGTAAGGTTCGCCATTTTTGAACGGCACCAGAAAATCGCCGCGCAACCACATTTCCCACGCTGCGCTGACATATCGCGTCTCGTCGATCGGGATCAGCGGACGCGTCAACAACGCAACAGCCGTCAGCGCGGCCAGCAGCAACAGGCTCAGCAGAAACAGGCCGCGCCCGGAAGCTTCAGGTTTCAGATGCAGATTCATCGGTTGAATGTACGGGTTCATCCAATGCGGCATCAACCTGATCATCAAGGCTCACGCCATGCCGGAAATGGCGATAAAGATAGGCGCCCATAAGACCCGAGATCAGGAACAGGCCGATGGCAAGCGCGAGTTTCAGCGTGGGCGCAATATGAACCCCGCTGCCGACCAGCGCAAACACCAGCGTCTGCGGCAGATAGCCCAGAAAGGAGCCGAAAAAGAAATGCGTGGGCCGGATGCTGGAAATACCTGCCGCCAGGTTGGTCAGCAGATTGTTGCCTACCGGTAGCAGGCGGACCAGCACGGTCATGGCAAAAGGGTGATCGTGAATGAATCGATCAAACCTGCCGGCACGCCCCCCCAGCCGTGCACGCAAAAAGCCCTGACCAAACAGGCGCGCATAACTGAAGCTCAGCATGCACCCCAGAACTGCAGCCAGTGCAGCCAGCAAGGTTCCCAAGCCCATGCTGAAGGCATACCCGCCCAGAAAGGCAATAATCTGGCGCGGCAGGCCAACGGCGGTAAACAGCCCGCCCATCAGCAGAAACAACAAGGCGCCATTGACGCCCTGGCCGCGCACGCGTGCATCGATCCAGGCCTCGTTGACGCTGTTGCCCAGATCGCTGGTCTCAAATAGATAGCCCAGCAGCGCCAGGCTCAAC
>JBBQDI010000122.1:0-5414 GCA_038319505.1 Burkholderiales bacterium | reverse complement strand
TACCTGCTCGACGCCAAGGGCAACTGCGCCTACATCGACGCCTATAACCGCGAAGTGGCGCTGCACCCGGGCGTGAAGAAAATTTCAGTCAAGGACAAGACCTGCCTGTGTACCCACATGCGCAATTTCGACATCTGGACCTGCGGCCAAACCACCTATCGGCTCAAGGACACCAGCAAACGACTCGAGGACGGCAGTTATCAGCTTCTCAGCGCCGAGCAGGTATTCCAGGATTACCAGTTCAGCACCGACCAGAAAATCGCACTGCCGGATTGAGCCGCCAGCTGCATGCCGGCAGTCTGTAAAACGCTGTGTTTGCCGGCATTCACAGCGGGAAGCCACCCAATGCTGTCCCCGCGTCGCCCGAACTGCGGGCATTGATGCACCTGAATTGTCTGCAAGCGTCCGATCAATCCTCAAGCCCTTGGAGCCCAGCCTTCAATCAGGGTCATGATGACGGCATCGGCCTGCTCCGTCAGGACGAAGCGCTGGTCCGAGAGGACCCAACGGAATGCCAGCCCCTGCACGGCAGCGATCAGAATGCAGGCGTTCTGCTGCGGAACGATATCAGGGCGGATGTCCCCTTGCGCCTGGGCGGCGGCGATCAGCTCGGCGATGAACTGCAAAAAAAACATGACCAGCTCGTTCATGCGATCACGAAAAGCGGGATCACCACTTTGCAATTCTTCCGAAAACAACAGCCGCGGGATGCCTGGTTGTTTCTGGATAAAATTCAAATGGGCGCGGATAACTGCCTTCAGGCGTTCCAGCGGGCTCATCTGTGCAAGACCGAGCCCAGCCATTTCTTTTTGCAGTCGCTCCTGAATGGTGTCCACCAGCGCAACCAGCACGTGGCTCTTGTTGCCGAAGTGGAGGAACAAAGTGGCTTGTGCAATACCGACCGCCTGGGATAACGAACGCGTGGTGAGCCTGGCCACGCCTTCATGACGAATGATTTCCATGGCCGCCTCGACTATGTCGTGGCGGCGGACTTCTGCGGATTTTCTTTTTTTAACGGTCACTGTGTTTTGAGCCAGAGGCAATACCAATAGGCGAAATATAAGTGTCTTTCCTGCCACGCGGAAATCTGATGTGCGCCAGAAAGCAGAAAACGGCAGCAGCGCGACTGGCCACTGCCGAAAGTACACCATTCAGTTCATTTTCAGGAACAGCAGCTGCCCTCCTTGACACCTGACTTCTTGAGCATGAACGCCATCGGGCAGAAGCCGGTTACGCCGCTTTGCGCCAGGTTTGCACCGACAAAAACGGTGAGCCAGATCCAAGCCGGGTTGGAAAAGTGGGCCAGCGCGATGCTCAACAGCACCATCAGGCCGGCCACCAGGTGAACGATACGATCTACGGTCATGAATAACTCCAATTTAAAAAACCACCTCCATAAGGCGGGAAATACCGGAAACCCGATCACCCGACCGGGCACCCCGATCAGAACTTGTACGAGATATTCATGTTGTACTGGTTCTGCTCGATTTCGATGGTGTTAGCCGGCCCAACACTGGAAACCAGTTTGTTGTTGAAGGCGTGGGTGTAGGCGAAGCTGCCGCTTACCTTGTCGCTGAACTGGCGCGTGACGCCAAATGACAGGTGATGTTCAACAATCGCGGTGGAGCCGAGGTTGTAGTTGACGTCTTCGGTACCGATAGGCGACTTGCCATAGTTGTAGCCGACACTGATCGCCATCGGTCCCATCTCCTTTTTCACGCCGATGGAGTAGACGGTCTGGTCATCCCAGCCGAAGGGCAGCACCGACGGCATCGCAGGCTGCGGATTGGTTACGCTGACACGGTCTATCACATCATTGAAGAAAATGCGCTTGATGTCGGCTTCCACCAGCAGGCCCGGCATCGGCTTGAACGCCAGGCCGAAAGCAACCGAGGCAGGAATATCCATGTCGAAGCTGGTCGTGCCGTTAACGGTGTTGTATTCCATATTGGAAACATCGGTTTTACTTACCCAGGTCAGGCCCGCCTGCAGCTTGGGGTTGATCTTGTAGGTGGCGCCCAGTGTTGCGCCAAAACCGAACTGCTGGTTTTGCGGCAGGTTGATCTGGGTGGGGCCTGGGCCAACAAAAGACATGGCCAAGCTCTGATTGACGACATTCAACGAGGCGCCCAGGGTTAGGGCGTCGTTGACCTTGAACGCAGCGGCCGGCGAGAAGCGGAATACCTGCTTGGTCGTCACCACTGGATTCCCTGCTCCATTGATGTTTGGCACGTTGACCCCCATGCCCGAAATACCGCCCAGCCCCATGCCGAGGAACAGCTTGTCGTTGACGTTAAATACGGCGGCACCGGTCGGCATCATGTACCAGTCCGAATCGCTGTCCTGGCCATTGACCTTGCGTGGTGGGTTCAACAGACCAAAACCCAGGTCCATGCGTACATCCTTAATGCCAAGATCGGCCATGCCAGCCGGATTGACCAGCACCGTCACGGCATCCTGAGCTTGGGCGACAGTAGCGCCCCCCATCCCGGCCTGTGCGGCCGACATGGCGAACATCTGGTCGCCGTTGGTGGCGTGGGCGCTGTGTGCCATCACCAGCAGGGCAGACGATACGGCAGCCGATACAAGTTGCTTATTCATGTTCTGTTCTCCTTGATGAAATGGTGGGCTTTACTTGGACAAGGGGGTCATCAGGTTGGCCGATATACCGGGTACGCCACGGAATTTCTGATGGCAGGCCACGCAACCGGTCATGATGTCGCTCATGTAGGATGCGGCTCTCGGCATGTCGCCCGCATCCGCTGCTTCCGCCAGGTTGAGGGCGCTGCCCTCGACGGCCGTATTCATCGCCGGCAACACGCTCAGGTCATCGTTGTTGACCTGGCTCAGCTTGAAATAGGGCAGCAGACCGCCTTTTGGAATGCGATGGCTGGCCAGACGACGCGCCGCTTCTGCTGCCTGTTCGGCGTTATCGGTTGCCAGCGCCGAAGCGATGCTCTGATATTCAGACAGGATTTCATGCATGACCTGGCGCAGGGTCGTCTCTTTGGCGCGACGCGGGTGGCCCGCATGCAGCTTCATGATGGTGGATTTGAGTTCGGGTGAGAGCGCCATCACCTTCTGGCGCATTTCCGGCGTGAAGGATTTCACCATCTGCTGCATTTCGACCGGCATGGGCGCCGCACCAGATGGCGTTTGGGCAACCACCCATCCAGACGACACAAGGCCAGCAACCAGTACCAGAGGGGTTAAAAGTGGGTTTTTCATGAGATCTCCAGAGTTGTGAGGGTATCGACAAAACACATGATCAATAGATTATATGTTCACATGATCAGGTGTTCAGACGATTATATAATCCAAAACCATTTTTAATGCAATGCCAAGCTGCTGGAGGCTGGAGGGCGCTTTGATGTTTTGGCTGATTGGGCGGCCTGCGGGCTGATCCGTGCAGGGTGGCGACACAATTCAAATTCTGCCTGCATGCCGCGTCGAGATAACCATCGTTACCTGTCCGCGATGCGGTCATTCAACGGATGCCACCGACCCGCATCAATCCGGGGCCGACGCTGAAACCCAGGCACGGATCGGCAAGGACAATCAAACAGTGGATCGCCATGAAAGGCGAGGATGATTCCCCTGCAATTAGGCAAACAGAAATTGCTCCAATCGTATTTCGTCGCGCACGTGGGTGGTGTTCCTGCGCAAGTACGACCGGTAACCGGCGGAATGATGGCCCTCCCGGGCATATACGTTCGGCTAGATCACACCCTGTTTCCCCCTCCCGAACGGCATCGCCCATTTCGAAGCGCTAAATCAAATACAACTTTTTGTTGCTTCCGGCATTTCGACTTGCCTATAATATGTATTCCTTGTACATCTTAAAGAGTTATCTCAAATGAATGCACATGCTCATCTCCATCTGCAGCAGGATCAGATCTATCCGTTTGACGCGCGCGGCATCGCCAAGCGCTTCCGCCATGCGGCCATTTTCGGTGCGCTGGATGCGCTGAATTCAGGCGAGCGGATGCGCTTTGTCAACGACCACGACCCGCTGCCGCTCCTCGACCAGCTACGCAACCGCTATGGCGATGCCGTTGCCATCCAGTACCTGCAGCGTGGCGCGGGCGAAATCGTGATCGACTTCATCCGCAACTGAGACAGCGCCATGTTGCCAGTGCTGGTTTTCCTCGCACTGGCTGCTTTTACTGGAGCCTTGCTTGGCTCGCCGCACGCCGGACGCGCCGCGTTCCTGCATCTGATTCTGGCGGCAGGGGCCATGCCCCTGATTTTCGGCGCCATGAGTCACTTCATTCCCGTGCTGACCCGCACCCGGGAAGCCAGTGCCAGGATTGGAATGCTTCCCATCCTGGCGCTGAGTGGCGGCGCCATCGCAGTGGGCGCATGCAGCTTTCCGGGGGCGGGAGTAGCATGGCCAGCCGGTGCACTGCTGGCCATGACGGCTGCCATTGCATTACTACTCTGGAGCCGGGGACGGCGCAAAGCGATGGTCGGGCGACCGCATCCCGGCCTGGCCTGGTATGAAGCCGCACTCACCTGCTTGAGCCTTGCCCTGCTTGCCATCCTGGCCGCAGCAGTATGGCCGCAACACCTGATGGCCTTGCGCCGTTTCCATCTGCATCTGAATACCCTGGGATTTATCGGCATGACCGCCGTGGGCACGCTAACGGTGTTGATGCCGACGGTGATCGGCAGACCTGATCCAGAGGCCGGCCAGCGGCTGCAGTGCGATCTGCCGTGGGCGATGGCTGGCACGCTGTTGATTGCGGGCGGGGCGGCGTGGTTTAGCCCTCTTGCCTGGGTGGGCAGCGCATTGTGGGTACGGCCATTATTCGGATTGGCGTCAAGCTGGGGGCGACGCTATCACCCCGAAATATTGTCTCTGCATGGTGCAGCCCCGCTGCTTGCCGCTGCGCTGACCGGCTTTGCACTCAGCATGCTGCTTGGCGCCACGGCTTCAATGGTGGCAACGGGCAAGCTGCACGCGCTTGATCCAGCAGCCCTCTTTGTCACCGGGTTTCTGTTGCCGCTGGTGTCCGGCGCCGCCAGCCAGTTATTACCGGTGTGGATGCGGCCTGGGGTGCAACAACCCTGGCACGCCGGATTGCGGCGGCGTCTTGGACGTTACGGCGGGGTTCGTGCCGTGCTGTTTTTGCTCGGTGGCCTGGCTGCTGGTCTGGGCTACAAATGGGGGGTGCTGCTGAGTGTGGCCACCCTGATCTGGTTTCAGCTGCTAGCGGCCTGGGCCCTGCTGCAGGCCACCGTTTTTCAACGAGGGAATACGCCATGACCTATCCGGCTTTTTTTAACGAAGTGCGAACGATCACCCTGCAAGACCCGCTGGCCGCGCTGCGTGGCGCGGCCAGCGACGGGTTGATGACCAACGGTTACACCGATGCGGTGAAACTGGCCGGGCAATCCAGCCCCACGGTTGC
>JBBQDI010000121.1:0-5418 GCA_038319505.1 Burkholderiales bacterium | reverse complement strand
GACGTAGGACATCAGCTTGATATACAGCCAACCAATGTCGAACTCATACCATTTGTTCGACAGTCTGGCGGAGGTGCCGTAGGCGTGATGATTGTTATGCAGCTCCTCGCCGCCGATCAGAATACCCAACGGAAATACGTTGGTACTGGCATCTTCACAAGCGAAGTTGCGGTAGCCCCAATAGTGGCCGATGCCGTTGATGATGCCGGCTGCGGTAACCGGAATCCATGCCATTTGAACCGCCCAGATGGTCAGGCCGATGGGGCCGAACACAACCAGGTTGATCGCCATCATCAGCCAGATGCCCGCGGCCGAGTGGCGACTGTAGACATTGCGTTCGATCCAGTCGTCGGGCGTGCCGTGACCGTATTTTTCCAGCGTCTCGGGCACCTTGGCCTCTGCACGATACAACTCGGAACCCTGCCAGAAGACGGTTTTGATGCCACGCGTCTGTGGGCTGTGCGGGTCTTCTACGGTTTCGCATTTGGCGTGGTGCTTGCGATGAATCGCGACCCATTCCTTGGTCACCATGCCTGATGTCATCCACAGCCAAAAGCGGAAGAAGTGACTGACAATCGGGTGCAGATCGACGGCACGGTGCGCCTGCGAGCGATGCAAAAAAATGGTAACAGCGGCAATGGTAATGTGGGTAAGTGCCAGTGCTGCCAGCACGTAACCCCACCAAGGTAAATCCAACAGGCCTAATTGCATATTGTGCTTCCTAAAAAAGGACAGTAACGTTTAGTAATATACGGAAAAAATCCATAAAAATCAATGCTTTTCCGCAGCCGGATTAGCTGATGAAGCCAGATGCACCACCCGCTGCGGAAAGGGAATTTCAATGCCGGCAACCTTGAATCGACGCCAGATCGCCCAGTTGATGTCTGAACGCAGATTATTTTGCCCTTCTCCAGCATCCCGTATCCATACGGCCAGTTCCAGCATAACGCCATTGTCGGCAAATTCCTTCAACAACACCTTGGGCAGATTGTCTGGTTCGTCGAGGATTACTCGACGCTGGCTGTGCGCCGCTTCCAGCATCAAGACCTCGGCCTGTTCCAGATCGGTATCGTAGGAGACCTGCATCGGCAGTGCGATCCGCACATTGGGTTTGGTCAGTGAATGATTGATGACCGTTTGCGTGATCAGCGTCTCGTTGGGCACGATGCTTTCAGTGCCATCAAGCGCTTTCAGCAACGTATAGCGCGTCTTGATTTGACTGACCTCGCCGTAACTAGTTCCGACTGTGACCAGGTCGCCAATGCGCACCGAGCGATCAAGCAGAATAATGAAACCGGAGATGTAGTTGCTGGCGACCTTTTGCAGACCAAAGCCGATCCCCACGCCAAGCGCGCCACCAAACACTGACAAAACGGTGATATCGATGCCCACCGCCGGTAACGCCACCAGCACAGCCAGAATCAGGATCACAGTGCGGGCGGCTTTCGACAAGGCCATGCGCATAGACAAATTCATCTGCGTGACACCCATCAGGCGGCTTTCTACAAACCGCGCCAGCGTCAACGCGACGATGATAGCCACCATGATGACTGCCGCTGCCTGGAACAGCAGCCACAATGAAAAGCGATAAGTGCCCGACTGGAACGACAGCGCTTTCATCGCCGCGTAGATATGGGGCAGCAGCCCCGTGACGTGCAGTGCAAACGCACCCCAGACCAGCCAGGCGACCGTGCGCTCCCACAACCTCAGCGATTCGCGCGGCTCGAATGCATAACGCAGCGCATAAATGACCAGCCGCACGCCCACCAGTGCCAGCAGCAGTGGCACGGCCAGGTTCAGCAGATGTGTATTGGCCAGCCAGACACCTGAAATATCGCGCCCGAGCAACAGCGCCAACAACATGAAAAGCGGAAACTCCACCCGGCGCACCCCCGCGCGACCAGCAATCCAAACGGGGGTTGTCTTCTCGAAATAGGGCTTGAGCAGTTGCATCGCGCCCCAGGCCGCCAGCGCACACACGGCCAGTACACCCATTTGCCAAATCAGCGCAATGTCCTGACTATCGTTGATGAGACGGGTGAGGAGATTGTCGATGGGGATAGGTTGAGCCAAAAGGATTGCGCCGAATTAGGTTAAGCGTACAGCCAACCTTGAAAGCGCACCTACGCGCTTCCTGGCTGGCAAGCGCGTCAGAAGTTGTGGGTGAACTGCGCTGAAAGTATGTCGACCGATGAGTCGTATGAGCCGGTCAGCGTGACCCCACTCTCGAGTCTGTTGATGCGCGCATTCTGTATAAAGAGGTGCGTGTAACCCAAATCCAGCGCACTCTTGTTGGACAGGCGATATTGCGCGCCGAAGGCCAGCCAAGTACGGCTTTCATCGGGAATGCGCGCAGTGCGAAAAGCGTCGGACACCGGCGTTTCGTCATACGCCACGCCGCCACGCAGGGTGACTTTGTCACTCATGTGATAGTTAGCGCCCACCGAATAACGATAAGTGTCACTCCAGTTTTCAATTGTGGTGGATACAGCGCCTCCGCCAGCGTTGACAATTCTGAGTGCTTCGAAATCGCTCCAGCCCGTCCAGGTCACGTCGGCCAATAACTCCCATCTCGGGTTCAGTTTGTGGAACAGGCTCAACGATGCTGAATCCGGCAGAACCAAATTGGCATATATCGGATTGACCGCGGTCACCCCGTTCACCTTTAGATCGCCCTTTAATGTGTGATCAACCTCTGAGCGATACGCCAACCCAATGCGTGTTGCCTCGTTCACTTGCCACAAAGCGCCGAGGTTAAAGCCCCAGCTGTAATCGTCGCCTTTGACGACACCGATGCTGGTAGGCGGGTTAGCCGGAGTGGTCGCGTTGCTGAGCGTTGCCTCAGCATACTGGACACTCAGACCCAAGCCGAGGGAGAGTGCCTCATTTAACTTCCAGGCGACCGAGGGGTTGAGGTTGATGGTTTTCAGTTCGGACTTGATCGCCTGAGTACGGCCCGCCCACGTATTGTCATACTCGGTCTTCAATCCAAATGGGGCGTTCATGCCAATGCCCACGTGGATATCAGGCGTCAGGCGATAGGCGAAGTAAGCGTTCGGCACAAATGCCAGGCCGCCCGCATCGCCGCCATCACCGCCACCGATGTTTGAAGTTCCTCTGAACTCTGACTGCGGTTTGATGAGGTGACCGGCCAGCACCACTTGCCGATCAGGCAACAGGGTCATCCCGGCCGGGTTGAAAAAAATCGTGCTCGCGTCCTGCGCGCTGGCGGCTTGCCCGGCAAAAGCATTGCCCAGGCCACTGGCACTCTGCTCAATCAGGCCAAATCCAGCAGCATGGGTCAAGCCTGCGACTCCAGCCAAAGACAGACCGATGGTCAGACGATTAAGGGTAAGTGAGGCCATGCATTTCTCCGAAGTGGTTTTGTGAATTAACGTGTGAAATCAGCATACATGGCCTCGACCGCCGTGCGGTAACAATCGAGGACCGGGTTGCGTTTGACCTTGAGGGTGGGAGTCAATAGACCGTTATCCACCGTCCACGGCGTGAGGTCCAGATGCATGCGGCGGATCTGGGCGTACCCCGGAAAATGTTTGAGCAGGTGGGCCACGCGACGGGTAAGTGCCTTCATCACCTTGGGGTCGCGCAATGATGCGGGCTGACTGGGATCAACATTGTGGTCGGCGGCAAAAGCTTGCCAGTGCGCCTCGTTCAACACGACCAGAGCGGCCAGATAAGGTTTGCCTTCGCCGACGACCATCACCTGATCGAAAAGGGGGTCCAGCAAAATGGCGGACTCCATGTCGGTGGGCGGCACTTTCTCACCGTTGTTCAGCACAATGATGTCCTTGATCCGTCCGACTATTGTGTAATGGCCTTCGGCATCAACCTTGGCCTGGTCGCCGGTGTGCAGCCAGCCGTCGGCATCGATCATCGCTTGGGTGGCTTCCTCGTTCTGCCAGTAGCCACGCATCACACAACGGCTACGGGTGAGCAACTCGTCGTTGTCACCGATCTTTACCTCAATACCGGGCAACGGCTTGCCGATGCTTGAGGGAAGATTTGAAATTCTGCGATTCGAACTGATAACCGGACTGGTTTCGGTGAGGCCGTAGCCCTGAAAAATTGGCACGCCCAGACCGATGAATACGCGCGCGATCTCGGGCGAGAGAGCCGCGCCGCCTGATATGACAATCTCGAGCCGTCCACCCAGTTTTTGCGTGACCGTATCCGCAACCAGTTTGCGCAAAGGCGGCCACAACAACAGTTCCGGGTGCCACATCGCGCGCCCCTGCTCATGCTCGAAACGTCGCCAGCCCACCTTGACGGCCAGTTTGAACAGCATCCTGGCAAATACGTTTTTCTTTGCCAGTCCATCCTGAATCCGCCCGTATACTCGCTCGAAAATACGAGGCACCGAAACCAGTACGGTGGGCTGCACTTCGATCAGGTCTTTTGCCAACTGTGCGATCGAGCGCGCATACACTACTTCGGCACCCAATATCATCGGCAGGTAGTATCCGGCGGTACGCTCGAACATATGCGACAGCGGCAAAAACGACAGGAATACCGGGTGCGCACCGAAGTCCTCGAATTGCGACGCATAAAAAGCGTTCCACAAAATGTTTTCATGCGTCAGCATCACACCCTTGGGTCGCCCGGTCGTGCCCGAGGTATACACAATGCTGACCAGCAGATCGGCGCTCAGATGACGTTCAGGCACGGGGGTATCAGCCGCGGCTGTCAGCCAGTCCTGTGCTACCACAAACCGCGTGCTCCAGTTTGCCAATTCGTCTTCCGGAGCGGCCAGGCTGACGATGCGTTGCAGCGTATGCGTGGATCCGGCAATTTCGGCCAGTTTTTTATGCTGGAATTTGCCTTCGACCAGCAGCAATTTTGCGCCAGAATCATTCAGGATATAAGCTGCATTTTCCGGACGATCGTCGAGATACAGGGGCACCGTGACCAACCCCAACGTGAGTGCGGCCTGATCGAAGATCACCCACTCGACGCAGTTTTTCAGCATCACCGCCACGCGGTCGCCGGGCACCAGGCCTTCCTTTGCCAGCGCAGCCTGCCAACGCGCCACCTGGGCTGCCACCTGCGTCCAACTGAAGCTCACCCAGGTATTACGCATGTCGTCGAACTGGCGGTAGGCCGCCTGATCTGGGTTCGCCGCGACGCGGGCACGGAACAACCCGCACAAACTGCCCAACGAATCAGGATGGAGCGACGCAGCGGTCATTTCAGGACATCAGGCCGGTGATTAACACTCAATTGAAACCGCAATGCCTACAGCGGGTCAAGCCGCCTTTTTGACTAGAACCGCGGCAAAAAATCCATCTGTCCCATGTATCGCTGGGGACATTTTGAGCATAGATCCCGTATCGAGGTTGATCTTGCTCTGCGCCAACAATTCGTTGACCGGTTGCAGCGTGAACCCCCCTTCAGCCAACA
>JBBQDI010000120.1:0-5445 GCA_038319505.1 Burkholderiales bacterium | reverse complement strand
GCGTCCAGTGTCGACGAAGCCCCCGCTGCGGTAGAGGCCATGCTCGCCGGCAACAGCATGGGCGAGGCGGGGCACCGCGTGGTGATTGCGGAATGCCTGCTGGGCGAGGAAGCCAGCTTCATCGTCCAGCAGGCATTCCTCAATCACCACGCGGTGCCCCGCCTCGCCCATGCTGTTGCCGGCGAGCATGGCATCTACCGCAGCGTGGGCTTCGTCGACACTGGACGCGACCACCACGCCCTTGCCGGCAGCGAGGCCGTCGGCCTTCACCACGATGGGCGCGCCGTGGTGCTCAATGTAGGCGTGCGCGGAGGTGGCGTCGGTGAACGTGCCGAAGGTGGCGGTGGGGATACCATGGCGCGCCATGAACTGCTTGGCGAAATCCTTCGAGCTTTCGAGCTGGGCGGCGGCCTGGGTCGGGCCGAAAATCTTCAGGCCGGCGGCGCGGAAGGTATCGACGATGCCTGACGCCAGCGGGGCTTCGGGTCCGACCACGGTGAACGCGATGTCGCTTTCGCGGCGGACAAATTCAACCAGCGAAGGAATCGAGGTCAACGGCACATTGATCAGGCCTTCTTCGGTTTCCGTACCGCCGTTTCCGGGGGCGACAAACACCTGCGAGACACGAGGCGATTGCGTGAGCTTCCATGCCAGTGCGTGTTCGCGTCCGCCGGAGCCGATGACAAGGATTTTCATGTTGGAGCCGAGAGTTTAGAGTCGAGAGCGGAGAGTGGTGAGTCGAGAGTGGTGAGTCGGGACGCGTGGCTTTTGCTCTCCACTCTCGACTCTCCGCTCTCGTCTGCCTTAATGCCGGAAATGCCGGGTGCCAGTGAATACCATTGCAATGCCATGCTCGTTCGCCGCGGCAATGACTTCATCATCGCGCATCGAGCCGCCGGGCTGGATCACCGCCTTGATGCCCGCCGCGGCAGCCTGATCGATGCCGTCGCGGAAGGGGAAGAAGGCGTCGGAAGCCATCACCGAACCGGGCACCGCCAGGCCGGCGTGTTCGGCCTTGATCGCGGCAATGCGCGCGGAATTGATGCGGCTCATCTGGCCGGCGCCGACGCCGACAGTCATGCGGTCTTTCGCGTAGACGATGGCATTGGACTTGACGAACTTGGCGACGCGCCAGGCAAACAGCAGATCGTCCATTTCTGCAGCGGAAGGCGCGCGCTGGGTGACGGTCTTGAGTTCGCCATGCAGCAGGATGTCAGCATCCTGTACCAGCAAGCCGCCGGCTACGCGCTTCATGTCCATTTGTGCGATGGCGCCCGACCAGGCCCCGCATTCGAGCAGGCGCACATTCTTCTTGGCCGCCACTGCTGCGACCGCCTCGGGGCTGACTTCGGGCGCGATGATGACTTCGACGAACTGGCGCTCGACGATGGCTTGTGCCGTCTCGCCGTCGAGCCTGCCGTTGAAGGCGATGATGCCGCCGAAGGCCGATTCGGGATCGGTCTGGTAGGCGCGGTTGTAGGCTTCCAGCAGATTTGCACCGTAGGCCACGCCGCATGGGTTGGCATGCTTGACGATGACGCAGGCAGGGGCGGCGTCGAATAGCTTGACGCATTCCAGCGCGGCGTCGGTGTCGGCGATGTTGTTGTAAGAGAGTTCCTTGCCCTGCAACTGGCGCGCCGTGGCGATGGTGCCGGCCGGCGCATGGGCTTCGACGTAGAAGGCGCCGGCCTGGTGCGGGTTCTCGCCGTAACGGCAGGTTTGCGCGCGGGCAAACTGCAGGGTGAGCTGGTCGCCGAAAGCGTCGCGCTCGCCGGCTTCGTTCAGCGCGGTGAGGTAATTGCTGATATGACCGTCGTATTGCGCGGTGTGGGTGAAGGCCTTTTTCGCCAGACCGAAGCGGGTGGCGTCGGTGAGGGCGCCACCGTGGGCCTGCATTTCCGCAACCAGCGCCGGGTAGTCGGCAGGATCGGTAACGATGGCGACGTGACGGTAGTTCTTGGCCGACGAGCGCACCATCGCCGGACCGCCGATATCGATGTTCTCGATGGCGTCGTCCAGTGTGTGCGGCTTCGAAACGGTGGCGACAAACGGATACAGGTTGACGCACACCAGATCGATGTAAGGCATGCCGTGCGCGGACATGGTGGCGACGTGTTCGGGCAGATCGCGCCGTGCCAGAATACCGCCATGCACTTTGGGATGGAGCGTCTTGACCCGGCCATCGAGCATTTCGGGAAAACCGGTGTACTCACTGACATCGATGACCGTCAGGCCAGCATCGCGTAGCGCTTTGGACGTGCCGCCCGTGGAAAGTAACTCGACGCCGGCGGTGGCAAGCGCGCGGGCAAAATCGACCAGGCCGGTTTTGTCCGAAACGGAAAGCAGGGCTCGCTGTATTTTCATTGGGCGATAGTCAGGTTGGGTTTAATCAGAGAGGCCGTATTCACGCATTTTCTTGCGCAGTGTGTTGCGGTTGATACCGAGCATGTCGGCTGCGCGCGTCTGGTTGCCTTCAGATCGATCGAGGATGTAGGCCAGCAGGGGTTTTTCAACAGCGCTCACCACCATGCTGTAGATCTCGCTCGGCGCTTCGCCGTCCAGGTCCTTGAAATAGCGATTGAGCGACCGCCGCATACAGGCGGCGATTTCGTTTTCTTCCATCATTGAAGTTCCCCTTTATACCGCGAGTTATGCCGCGAGCCGTGATGCCGGCGGCAAGTCTTGCGTGTTGTTGTTTTCGTGGCTGGTTTCGTAGCGCAAACGATCGTCGGCACGCGCTGCCTGCGTAAAATATTCGTTCACAACTGCGAGCTGCTCGGCCACCGAATCGAGCTGGTTCATAGTGTGGCGGAATGCGCTGCTGCCGACCAGCCCCCGTGTGTACCAGGCAATATGCTTGCGCGCCACACGCACGCCGGTGACGTCGCCATAGAACGTATACAGGTCGTGAATGTGCTCGAGCAGCACCGTGTGGATTTCCGACACTTCGGGCTGTGGCAGATGCGTGCCGGTGGTCAGGAAATGCTCGATCTCGCGAAATATCCATGGGCGGCCCTGCGCGGCACGGCCGATCATCACGGCATCCGCACCGGTGTATTGCAGAACGAACTGGGCTTTTTCCGGGGTGGTGATGTCGCCATTGGCGATGACGGGAATTCGGGCTTCGGATTTCACTGCACGGATGGTGTCGTATTCGGCATCACCGGCATACGCGCAGGCACGGGTACGGCCATGCATGGCCAGCGCCTGCACCCCGGCGTTTTCGGCAATCCTGAGAATGTTCAGCGCATTGCGATGTTCGCGATCCCAGCCGGTGCGAATCTTCAGCGTCACCGGCACCTCGGGCACCGCCTTCACCACTGCATCCAGAATGCGCCCGACCAGTATTTCGTCCTGCAGCAGCGCCGAGCCCGCCATCACGTTGCAGATTTTCTTGGCCGGGCAGCCCATGTTGATGTCGATGATCTGCGCCCCGCGCTCGACGTTGTGACGGGCGGCTTCGGCCATCATCGCCGGGTCGGCGCCGGCGATCTGCACGCTGATCGGGTCGACCTCACCTTCATGATTGGCGCGGCGCGCGGTCTTGGCCGAGCCATACAACAGCGAGTTCGACGTCACCATCTCGGACACCGCCATGCCAGCCCCCAGCTTTTTGCAAAGCTGGCGGAATGGCCGGTCGGTTACCCCGGCCATGGGGGCAACAATCAGGCGATTTTTAAGGAGGTGGTTGCCGATGCGCATAAGGGAACGCATTTTACCTGTGTCGTGAGCCTCGACCAAGCTGGTCAGACTTTACATTTATTTATCAAGGCAACTTACTCAAGCGTTTACTATAAAGCGCGTTGTGCTCATTAAACAGACAAGGGGGAAACATGAGCTTTGCATCGGAATTCAAGGAATTTGCGGTCAAGGGCAATGCGATGGACCTGGCGGTCGGTGTGATTATCGGCGCCGCGTTTGGAAAAATTGTCGACTCCATCGTCAAGGACCTGATCATGCCGGTCGTGGGTGCAGTCTTCGGCGGGTTTGATTTTTCCAATTTATATATTGCACTGGGCACGGTTCCGGAAGGGGTCGCGACGACGCTGGATGCGGTGAAAGAAGCGGGCGTGCCGGTGCTGGCCTACGGCAATTTTCTGACCATACTGCTGAACTTCATTATTTTGGCGTTTGTGGTCTTCCTGCTGGTCAAGCAGCTCAACCGTATGAAAAAGGAAGCGCCGCCTGCCGCACCTGCGGCTACACCGGAGGATGTGGTGCTGTTGCGCGAGATTCGGGACAGCCTGAAAAAATAAGCGCGATGCGTGTTGCACCATAAGAACCGGCGCCTTGGCGCCGGTTCTTATTTGGATTCAAGACATCATGGCTACCAGCTTTTAGTGTGCCGCTTCCCAGTTTTTTCCGACCCCGACCCCGACCCGCAAAGGCACCTTGAGTTCGGCGACGTTGCACATATACGCAGGCAATTCGGCGCGCACGTGGTCGAGTTCTTTTTCGGGCACTTCGAGAATCAGTTCGTCGTGCACCTACAACAACAGGCGACTGGCCAGGTTTTCGCGGTCGAGCCAGCCCTGTACCGCGATCATCGCCAGCTTGATGAGGTCGGCGGCGGTGCCCTGCATCGGTGCGTTGATAGCGGCGCGCTCAGCACCCTGACGACGTTGCGGATTCTTGGCGTTGATTTCAGGCAGATACAGCCGGCGGCCAAACACGGTTTCGACGTAACCTTGTTTACGGGCCGTTTCACGCGTGCGCTGCATGTAGTCAGCCACCCCGGGATAGCGCGCAAAGTAGCGGTCGATATAGGCCTGCGCAGCCCCACGATCCAGATTGAGTTGCCCCGCCAAGCCAAAGGCCGACATGCCGTAGATCAGGCCAAAGTTGATGACCTTGGCCATGCGCCGCTGATCGGAGGTGACTTCGTCGAGCGCCGTGCCAAACACTTCGGCAGCGGTGGCAGTGTGAATGTCGAGGTCATTGGCGAAGGCGTTCAGCAAGCCGGGGTCATCCGATAGGTGCGCCATGATGCGCAGCTCGATTTGTGAATAGTCGGCCGACACCAGCAGATGCCCCGGCGGCGCGATGAAGGCCTCGCGGATGCGGCGGCCTTCAGCGGTGCGCGCGGGAATGTTCTGCAGGTTGGGGTCGGAGCTCGACAGCCGCCCGGTGACGGCGGTGGCCTGCGAGTAGCTGGTATGCACCCGCCCGGTTTTGGGGTGCACCATCAGGGGCAGCTTGTCGGTGTAGGTCGATTTCAGCTTGGCCATGCCGCGGTAGTCGAGTATCGCCCGTGCGATCGGGTGGTCCAGCGCCAACTGCTCCAGCGTGTCCTCATCGGTGGACGGCGCGCCTCCGGGCGTTTTCTTGACTACCGGCAAGCCTTTTTGCGTGAACAGGATGTCGCCGATCTGCTTGGGCGAGCTGAGGTTGAACGGCTGGCCGGCTTCCTGATAGGCACGCTGCTCCAGGTCCAGCATCTTCTTG
>JBBQDI010000119.1:0-5454 GCA_038319505.1 Burkholderiales bacterium | reverse complement strand
AGCCAGCCTCCCTCCGGCAAGCAGTCGATCAGTGCCCGCAGTTGGTCGCGCGCCTGCGCCAGTTTGTCGATAAGGTGTTCTGCGGTGTAACCGCTGACGGGTCGGGCCATGTTCATGCTATACAGATGAGACCATTTCAGTTGAATTCCAGTCATCCACTTTAAACCACAGGTGATTTCGAACCATGCCCGATCCCATTATCGACTCCCCCATCCGCTTGACTCAGTTCTCCCACGGCGGTGGCTGCGGCTGCAAGATCGCCCCTGCCGTGCTGCGCGAGATTCTGGCCGGGACCCCGTTCACGTCGCACCTGGCAGAAGCCTACCCCGATCTGCTGGTCGGTATCGAGCATGGCGACGATGCCGCGGTATATCGGTTGAACGATGAGCAGGCGATTGTAGCGACCACCGACTTCTTCATGCCGATTGTCGATGATCCGTTCGAGTTCGGTCGTATCGCTGCCACCAATGCGCTGTCCGACGTCTATGCGATGGGCGGGCGGCCCCTGTTTGCCCTGGCCATCGTCGGCATGCCGATCGGCAAGCTGCCAAACGATGTCATCCGGCTAATCCTCGCCGGCGGCGAGTCGGTATGCAAGCAGGCCGGCATTCCCATCGCCGGTGGGCACTCCATCGATGCAACCGAGCCGATTTATGGGCTGGTCGGCATTGGCGTGGTCAATCCGCGGATGGTCAAACAGAATTCCGGAGGCCAGGCGGGCGATTGCCTGATCCTCGGCAAACCGCTTGGCGTGGGCATCTACAGCGCGGCGCTCAAAAAAGGTGCGCTCAGTACCGATCAATACGCGGCAATGATTGCCGCCACCACCCAGCTCAATACCGCGGGGACCGATCTAGCCAGCATCGAAGGCGTGCATGCGATGACCGATATCACCGGCTTTGGCCTCTTGGGTCACCTGCTCGAAATATCGCGCGCCTCTAACCTGGCAGCGCGTGTCGAAATGGGTCGGCTGCCGTTGCTGCCGGGCGTAAGTGAACTGGCACAGGCTGGACACATCACCGGCGCCAGCCAGCGCAACTGGGCAAGCTATGGCGCTGAAGTGAGCCTGGCTGACGGCATCGCAGTTTGGCAGCAGGCGGTGTTGAGCGACCCGCAGACCAGCGGCGGCCTGCTGGTGAGTTGTGCGCCGGAGTCGAAAGAGGCGGTGCTGGCGATTTTCAAACAGCACGGCTTTGCAGATGCGGCTGAGATCGGCGCACTTCACGTCGGCGCAAACGTATCCATCGCGAAATAAGTGTCTTTTCGTTTTCTGGAACTCCCCTCGGCGCGCGATGACTTGCGTATCGACGTGCTGGAAGGACTGGCGGCGCATCCCAAATCCATTCCGCCAAAGTATTTCTACGATGAGATTGGGTGCCGCCTGTTCGAAGCCATTTGCATGCAGCCCGAATACCAGGTTACCCGCACCGAGCAGGCCCTGATGGCGTGCCACCTGGCTGAAATTGCAGCGTCTGTTGGCGCAGTCGATTGCATCATCGAGCCGGGCGCGGGTGATTGCAGCAAAGTGCGTGTGTTGCTGGCTACCTTGCATCCGAGCCAACTGGCGGTGCTCGACATCGCAGGCAGTGCGTTGGCTGCAGCAGCCGAGCCGCTCGCACGCGACTTCCCCGGTCTTGCTGTTACCGCTATCGGTATGGACTTCATCCACGACCTGGAAGCGGCTGTGCCTTATCTCGCGCCCGGCCGCCGGCTTGTTTACTATCCGGGGTCCAGTATCGGCAACTTCTCGCCCGACGAAGCCACCGCGTTGCTCACGCGCTTTAGACAGATGGCGGGCTCGGAAGGCCAGCTGCTCATCGGCTTCGACCTCAAAAAAGATCCACATCTATTGCGCCGCGCCTACAACGACGCCGCCGGTGTCACCGCAGCCTTCAACCTCAACCTGCTCGAACGGTTGAACCGTGAACTCGGTGCCGACTTCGATCTCGCCCGTTTTCGCCACGATGCTTTCTACAATCCGCTTGCTGGTCGCATTGAGATGCATCTGGTCAGCCTCGTCGAGCAGACCGTGAACGTATCGGGCCAACGTTTCCATTTCGATCTGGGCGAGACCCTGCACACAGAGAATTCCTGCAAATTCCATTGCGATGAATTCAGTGTGATTGCAAAAAGTGCCGGCTGGCATTTGAAAGGGGAATGGGAACAGGATGGGTTCGCTGTCCAGCTGTATGAGTAGGCAACGCACACAGCCGTCAAGATCTTCATCCTTTGGCTTGAGCTCGATCTGGAGTGAACTGAAGCGACATTGAGGACACGTTTTTTGTCGGCGACGGCGAACCCAGAGGCGACATGTTCAAACGTATTTTTGCTGCCATGGATGGCAGCGACGTTGTGGAGCTGGCATTAGGGGAGGAGTCACCTGTTTCCAGAAATCGTCGTCGAAGGTGTGGTGCGCGTCTTTACAAAAAAGGTACTGCTGGTCCGGGGAAAATAAGGGATATGCGTCAGCGAGGAGCTGAGCCACCCCTCAATTTTTGGCATTCACGCGGTGTTTGGCTGAACGCTTTAGTCGCAAGGACTCGCACCTATAATGGGGCAAAAACCCCTTGGACAAATGGGTAGCAAAAGATTTTCCGGAAATGGTCGTTATCACTTCTTATGCATTTGCTCTGAACTTAACTCTTTCAGAAGGTGACAGTGTGCAGGAAGACGTGATTAACCTGTTGATGGCCTGCTCCATCGAATCAAGCGCTGCGATCGAGCAGGCGCTGATCCATGACGCCCGTATCGTTGTCTATCGAATGGATAAAGCGCGTGATCTGATCCACGCGCTCGAGACTACAGATTGGCACCTGGTGTTCAGCGACCTGGAACTGGCTGATTTTTCTGCCTCCGATTTGATTAGCCTGCTTGCCAGGAAAGATTTGGATGTTCCCGTTATCGTCGTCAAGGGAACCGGTTCCGAGGAGATGGCCATGCGCTGCCTTGAATCAGGATTGTGCCAGTTCATTCGATGCACGCCCCCCTACCTGCAACACTTACCCCGCCTGGTCGACGATTTGCTCAAGCGCGCCGAGAAAGAGCAAGCCCGGCGCCTGCTCGAGCATAAGCTGATTGAAAGTGAGGAACGCTTTACCGATGTGTTTGACAACACCAGCGACCTGATCCAGTGCGTGGCTCCGAATGGTTCCATCACGTTCACCAACCGTACCTGGCGAAGAGTCATGGGGTATACCGAACTGGAGGTTCGGTCGCTCAATCTGCTGGATTTATTGCATCCCGACAGCATAGTGTGTTGTCAGGACCGCTTTGGCCGGTTGATGAGCGGTGAAACATTGAACTGCATCGATTTCAAGTTTGTAACCAAGGCGGGGGAAACGCTCAATCTTGAGGGGGATTGCGGATCGATCATCAAGGATGGCGAGGTGGTTTCAACGCGTGGGATATTCAAAAATATTACCGATACCGTCAAGGCCCAGGAAGCATTGAAAATCACCGAGGCGCAGTATCAGGCCTTGTATGAGAATGCGCCTGATATCTACACGACCCTTAGCGCAAGCGGCGAGATTCTGTCCATTAACCGGAATGGCGCCGCCATGCTGGGGTACGAAGTCACTGAGCTGATTGGTGAGTCTGCCGCAAAAGTCATACATCCGGAAGACCAGCGTGAAGTGTTTGCTTCAGTTGATAAACTATTCCATGATCCGGAAGCAAAAGTTGATATTGAATACCGGAAAGTCAGAAAAGACGGCTCTATATTGTGGGTGCATCAGCGCGCCAGTCTGGAACCGGGGGTGACCACACACAGACTGCTGGTGATCAGTCGTGACATTACGGACAAGCGTAATCTTGAAGACAAGCTGGCTTACCAGGCGTCCCACGATGCGTTGACCAACCTGCTCAACCGGCGTGAATTTGAGCAGCGCTTGCAGCTCGTCCTGACGCGTGACGCGGATCCGACAGATAAACACGTCTTGTGCTTTCTCGATCTCGACCAGTTCAAAATCATCAATGATAGCTGTGGACATATCGCCGGGGATGAACTGCTGCGTCAGGTCGCGGCATTGCTGAAAGGCCTGGTGCGGTCGCGCGATACGCTGGCACGCATAGGCGGCGATGAATTCGCGGTGTTGATGGAGCATGCCACGCTGGATTCAGCCGTTAAATTTGCCGAGAAAATACGGGCAACCATCGAGGCGTTCGTCTTTCACTGGCGTACCCAGCGCTTCTCGATCGGCGTAAGTATCGGCGTTGTTCCCATTCAAACCGCGCGGTCCATTACCGACACCCTGAATTTGGCCGATATGGCGTGCTATACAGCCAAGAAGGATGGCAGGAACCGTGTCCATGCGTCTGAAAACGAGAACATATGCATTCTGAATTGAAGCGCACCTGAAAAAGCCAAACCACAGCTTCGTTCTGCCTCGCTCAAAATCGTTCGTCCGCGCTTAAATAGCGCCATTGCCCCACGGGCAGTTTCCCCATCGGCACACGTCCCAGCCGGATACGTTTCATCGACACCACCTGCAGGCCGACGGCTTCGCACATATGTGCGATCTGTCCGATTTGAGCACCTTTCAGCGCTACCCGCAGGCGGGTTTCGTTTTGCCAGCTGACCTTGATGGCGGGCGGGGTGCGGCCATTGTATGGAATACCCATATTCAGCCGTTTGAGTCCGTGTGGGATCAACTCGCCTGCAACTTCGACAATGACCTCGTGCTCCAGCGTCACGGCATCTTCGGTTAGCTTGCGCACCACGTGCCAGTCCTGTGAGAACACGATGAGCCCGCTGGCGTCGGTCTCCAGCGGCACACAGAGGGTAAGTTGGGCGAAATGCTTTTTCAGCGGGCGAATTCCGGACGTGTCTTCATCCCACAAGGTGGAGGCGCCGAGCAAGGGTGTCGCAGCCGGCACAAGTTCGCTCATCTGAACGCCAGCCGGCTTATGCAGCAGCAGGGTGACAGGCTCGGCCTGGGCGAGATCAGCCTTGGGATTGATTTCGACCTGCTGGTTGGTCACGCGGAACTGGGGTTCTTCGATCACCACGCCATCCACCTTCACCCAGCCGCCCGTAATGGTCAGCTCGGCTTCGCGGCGTGAACAGCCACGCAATTCGGCAACGCGTTTGGAGAGTCGGATGGAGTCGGTCATGGTAAACGTGCGTGTGCAGGGTTAATGAGTTTACCGCTGCATTGCCGCGCCTGAGACAAATGGTTCAAAGTGCATTGAATGCTGGGCAGTGCACGGTTGTTTTAGTCAGTACGGGCGCGGTATGCTTTGGGATCATCCAACCTGGAGACGCCCATGAAAACCGCACTTGCCTTGTTATTGTTGTTATTTACTTCATCTGCCTTGGCCGCGGTGGTCGGCAAGGATGTCAGCTACAAGGCGGGCGACACCGTCATGAAAGGCTTTCTGGCGTATGACGATGCGGCCAAGGACAAGCGCGCCGGGGTGCTGGTGGTGCCCGAGTGGTGGGGCGCGAATGACTAC
>JBBQDI010000118.1:0-5544 GCA_038319505.1 Burkholderiales bacterium | reverse complement strand
CACACGCCGCACGCCGCACGTCGCACGTCGAACGTCAGCATCCTGGCCAATCGAACCCTTCCAGAAACTGCTGAAAACTGGGCTTCTCTTTGTCCGGCACCTGGATGCCGACCAGCACGCGGCCAAAGTCTGCACCATGGTTACGATAGTGGAACAAACTGATGTTCCAGCCATGACTCATGTTTTCCAGAAACTGCATCAGTGCGCCGGGGCGCTCTGGAAACTCGAAGCGATACAGCACTTCGTTTACGGCCGCCGGCGCGCGCCCACCAACCAAATGGCGAACATGCAGCTTGGCCATTTCGTTCTCGGTGAGGTCGACCGCTTCCAGTCCATGGCGCTGCAACAACTCCACCATGCGTGCGCCTTCACCCGCCCCGGGAACCGACAGGCCAACGAACACACGCGCGGCCTTGGGGTCGGAATAACGATAGTTGAACTCGGTAATATTGCGTGCGCCCAGCAGACTGCAAAAAGTCTTGAAGCTGCCCGGCGTTTCGGGAATGGTCACGGCCAGCACGGCCTCACGCTTCTCGCCCAGCTCGGCACGCTCAGCGATGTAGCGCAGACGGTCGAAATTCATGTTGGCGCCCGAGGCCACCGCGACCAGCGTCTTGCCCTTGAGCTTGTCGCCCGCGATCGCGGCCTTCATCCCGGCGATTGACAAGGCGCCAGCTGGCTCCAGAATCGAACGGGTGTCCTCGAATACATCCTTGATCGCCGCGCAGATGGCATCATTGTTGACCCGGATCACTTCGTCAACATACAGCTGCGCCAATCGGAACGTTTCCTTGCCCACTTTTTTGACCGCCACGCCGTCGGCAAAAATGCCGACATGCGGCAACGTGATGCGCTTGCCTTTGCACAGCGAACGCGCCATCGCGTCGGCTTCTTCGGGCTCGACGCCCACAATCTTGATTTCCGGACGCAGCCGCTTGATATAAGCAGCCATACCTGCAATCAGACCGCCGCCGCCAACCGGAATGTAGACCGAGTGGATCGGATCGGGATGCTGGCGCAACAACTCCATCGCCACCGTGCCCTGCCCGGCGATTACGTCGGGGTCATCGTAGGGATGAACAAAGGTCGCTTTTGCTTCCTTGGCCAACTGGATTGCATGCGCGCAGGCCTCATCGTAATTGTCGCCATGCAGAATCACCTGCGCACCGCGTGCGGCTACCGCGTCAACCTTGATTTTGGGCGTAGTCTCCGGCATGACGATAATGGCTGTCACGCCCAGCTTTTGTGCTGCCAACGCCACGCCCTGGGCATGGTTTCCCGCTGACGCCGCGACCACGCCACGTGCCAGTTGCGCTTGGGTCAGCTTGGCCATCTTGTTGTAGGCGCCACGGCATTTGAAGGAAAATACCGGTTGCAGGTCTTCGCGCTTCAACAGAATCTGGTTGTCGAGGCGACGTGAAAGATTGTGGGCCACGTCGAGCGGCGACTCCACCGCAACATCATAGACGCGCGAAGTGAGGATGCGTTCGAGGTAATCGTCAGGTTGGCTCATGGCTGCGTCAGGTGCGTGGTTTGTAAAAAATGGGCGATGCCGCTATATTAGCGGCCTGCATCGAAAATCGAAGAAAAAATCATGACACAAGACGAAATGAAACAGGCTGTAGCACGTGCCGCAGTCGAATATGCCCGTAGCGGCATCATCGGGGTGGGCACCGGCTCAACCGCCAACTATTTCATCGATGCGCTGGCCGAAGTGAAAGGCCGCATCGACGGCGCCGTAGCCAGTTCGGAAGCCACCGCCGTCCGCTTGAAAAGCCATGGCATTCAGGTGCTGGAGCTCAACAGCGTAGGTGAACTGGAAATTTACGTCGATGGTGCCGATGAAATAACCGAGCATTTCGCCATGGTCAAGGGCGGCGGCGGTGCGCTGACGCGGGAAAAAATTGTGGCGGCATGCAGCAAGCAGTTCATCTGTATTGCCGATGAAAGCAAGCTGGTCGGCGTTTTGGGAGAATTTCCACTGCCGGTCGAAGTCATTCCGATGGCGCGCTCCTATGTCGCACGCGAGTTGGTGAAACTGGGTGGCCAGCCACGGCTGCGCGAGGGTTTCACCACTGACAATGGCAATCTCATTCTCGATGTGCATGGTTTGTCTATCGTCGACCCGGTATCGCTGGAAACCGCACTCAATCAAATCGTCGGCGTGGTCACCAATGGCCTGTTTGCGCGTCGTGGCGCGGACGTGCTGCTACTGGGCACCGCAAACGGCGTCAAGACTTACAAGAAATAATCGTAACGTTTGGCGCATCACTGTGGTTTCAGGGGGCCGTCTTCAGGCTCCCCGTTTGCGTCAGACACAGATTCAGCGGGTACCCGATATTTTTCGGTGGCCCACTGCCCCAGATCGATCAGCTTGCAGCGTTCACTACAAAACGGCTTCCAGCGATTCTCCGCTGTCCAGCTAACAACGTCACCGCAAGTTGGACAGGCCACGACAGCAGGCTTGGCAGACGATTTCACAAGTTACAAAAAGTCAGATCGAAATCGAGCGGCTGGGCAGCACACACGCGTGCCTGTCCCGTTCCCTCATGCACGAAACGGATATTGAGCATGTATTTATTGGCTGAAATTTCGGGTACGCACGGCAGTGTGTCAACCAGGGTGACCCGGATCAACTGCGGGTTGCGCGATTCCAGCATGCGCTGGTAGCTGCCATTACTTGCGTGTTGCATCTCGGGCTGACCGCTGTCGCGAAGCAGGCCGAGCACGATATCAACTGCTGCGCGGATGGAAGAGAAGGGTGCCAGCCAGCGTTGCAACTGATGCATGCGATCAGCAGCCGGTTTATGCAGCCAGTAGTGATATGCAGGCAGATCGAATTCGCACATGCCGCCCGGAATGGCCGCGCGCTGCTTGATCGCCATCAGCCAGTCGTCTTCACGCAGGTGCTGGCCCACTTTTCCCGGCAGGTGATACATGCCCTGATGAGCCGCATCAATAGCGGCCAATACATTTTCCAGTGTGGCGCTTTGCACGTGCGGGTTTCCACGCAACGCGATCAAAACGGCTTTTTGCCGATCCAGTTCCTGCAGCAGGTCGGATTTGAGATCAGCGCGCGCAGCCACTTCAGCCATTTCAAACAGCGTCAACAGAGCCGCATGATGCGCGTGCGAATCGTGCGACGCGGCAAAAGCATCGAAGCGCTCGAACAAAGCTTCCAACCGCAGCAGGGTGCGAATGCGTTCGCTAAGTGGGTATTCGTAGTGGATCACGCGGCAATGCGTTTATTGTAATCGGCCGATTGTCCCCGAATCATGCGGAAAATCAAGGCGACTGCGCTGCAGTTTGTACTAAATAAGCTTGATGCAGCGCTGCCACTTGAGCAAGCAGATCTTCCATCGAGGTCGTATTGACGATCACGTCGTCGGCTTCGGCCAGACGCTCGGCACGACTGGCTTGCGCTGAGATAATGGCCAACACTTCTTCATGGACAAGTCCATTGCGTGCCTCCACCCGCGAAATTTGCAGCACTTCGGGACAATCAACGACCAGCACGCGATTCAACAAGTCACGGTAAGCGCCGGTTTCCACCAGCAATGGAATCACAATCAACACATAGGGCGCGACGACGGTGGCAAGTGCCTGCGCCACCGCGCGACGGATCAGCGGATGCAGGATGGCTTCAAGCTTGCGCCGGGCAACTGCATCGCCAAACACGAGGTGGCGCAGGGCAGCGCGGTCCAGACTGCCGTCAGCCTGAATCACGTCTTCAGAAAAACTTGCCCGTATCGCATCCAGCGTCGCACTCCCGGGCACTGTCAGTTGATGTGCGATCTGATCGGTGTCGATCACGGGTGTGCCCAACTCGGCAAACAGGTTGGCCACAGTAGACTTGCCTGAACCGATGCCGCCCGTGAGGCCGACTGTTAACATCAGAATTGCGCGAGGTAGGCCTGCGTCAGGTCGGCGCCAAAGAATAGCGCCACCAGCCCGCCACCCGCCAGATACGGCCCAAAGGGAATCGGCACGCGCCGGTCATGCTTGACCAGCACGATCATCGCCACACCTATTGACGCGCCGACCACCGATGACAGCAGCAAGGTGACGGGCAGCATCTGCCAACCGAGCCATGCACCGAGGGCTGCCAGCAGTTTGAAATCACCATAGCCCATGCCTTCCTTGCCGGTGACAAGCTTGAATAGCCAGTACACCGACCACAGTACGAGATAGCCCACCATGGCACCAATCACAGCATCCGACAAACTGGCGAAATGCGCGCCCAGGTTGAACAACAGGCCCAGCCACAAGAGCGGCAGGGTGAGGCTGTCTGGCAGCAGCGTGGTATCGAGGTCGATAAATGTCAGCGAAATTAACGTCCATACCAGCAGGAGCGCGCCGAGGGTCTGAACACTCACGCCCCACTTCCAGGCAGCGACTGCCGACAGCAGCGCAGTAAGCAATTCCACCAGTGGATAGCGTGCGCTGATCGGCGTACTGCAGGCTGAACAGCGCCCGCGCAGCCACAGCCATGACAACAACGGAATGTTTTCCAGCGCGGTAATCTGATGCCCGCACTGCGGGCAAGCCGAGCGCGGCAGCCACAAGCTATAGCGCGGCGCCTCGGGTACGGCTTCACCACGAAGCTCGGCGCACTGCGCGTGCCAGTCGGTCTCCATCATTTTGGGCAGCCGATGAATGACGACATTTAGAAAGCTGCCAATCAACAGGCTGAATAAAAAAACCAGCCCGGTAAAAAAGGCTGGTTCTGTGAGCAGCAATTCGATCAAACGACCTGGCCCATTTTGAAGATCGGCAGATACATGGCGACAACCATGCCACCGATCAGTGTACCCAGCACCACCATGATGACCGGCTCCATCAGGCTGGACAGGGCCTCCACGGCATCGTCCACTTCCGCTTCGTAAAAGTCGGCCACCTTGTTCAGCATGTTATCGAGTGCACCGGACTCTTCGCCAATCGCAGCCATCTGCAACACCATGTTGGGGAAACGCCCAGTATTCTGCATCGCCACCGTCAATGCCGTTCCGGTCGACACCTCGCCGCGTATTTTGTTGGTCGCCTCGACGAATACCTGGTTACCCGAAGCGCCGCCTACCGATTCAAGCGCTTCGACCAGTGGCACGCCGGCGGAAAACATGGTGGCCAGCGTCCGCGTCCAGCGCGCAATGGTTGCTTTCTCGATGACCGCACCGAAAATTGGCAATTTGAGCATGATGCGATCCATGAACATCTGCACTTTGCGCGAGCGTTTCCAAGCTTGCAACAAGGCATAAATGCCACCCCCAACCACGCCGAATATTGCCCACCACCACTTGACGAAGAAGTCCGATATCGCCATCACCACCAGCGTCGGCATCGGCAAATCCGCGCCAAAGCTGCTGAACAATTCCTTGAATGCCGGAATCACGAAAATCATGATGAGAGCGGTGATGCCAAACGCCACCACGATGATCGAAACCGGGTAGAACAGTGCGGATTTTATTTTGCCTTTGATAGCGAGGATTTTTTCCTTGTATATCGCCAGTCGCTCCAGCACCCCCTCCAGAATACCTGCCGCCTCCC
>JBBQDI010000117.1:0-5551 GCA_038319505.1 Burkholderiales bacterium | reverse complement strand
CGCTGATCTTCAAGGCGCTCAACATTGACACGGGCGACGTGCTGGCCGCGGCTCGCACCAAATGGAACTTTCTTCCGTTTCAGCCGGGCCTCGTCGGCGGCCACTGCATCGGCGTCGATCCCTATTACCTCACCCACAAGGCCGACATGCTCGGCTACCATCCGCAGGTGATCCTTGCCGGGCGCCGCATCAACGACGGCATGGGCGCCTACGTGGCGCAGGAAACCGTGAAGAAAATGATCGCCAATGGCGTGCAGGTCAAAGGCGCCAAGGTCAACGTGCTGGGCCTCACCTTCAAGGAAAACTGCCCTGATCTCCGCAATTCCAAGGTGGTCGACGTCATTCGCGAACTGCAAAGCTTCGGCTGCGACGTGCACGTACACGATCCGCTGGGCGAAGCGAAGGAAGCCGAGCACGAATACGGCATCAGCCTCACCGCGTGGGACGACCTCCCGCAATGTGACGCGATCGTCGCCGCCGTATCGCACAGCGCATACATGGAAAAATCGTTTGCCGAACTGACCGCCAAACTGAACAAGGGCGGCGCATTCACCGACGTCAAATCGGCCTACGATCCGGAAGCGGTGAAGGCCGCGGGCTTCATGCTCTGGAGGCTGTGATGACCGCGTTCGACGCGCTGAAAAAGACGCTCGCCGCTGAGCCCAAAACCTGGCTCGTCACCGGTGTCGCGGGCTTCATCGGCAGCAATCTGGCCGAAGCGCTGTTGCTGCTCGATCAGCGCGTTATGGGCCTCGACAACTTGGCCACCGGCCACGAAAAAAACCTGGCGCAGGTGCAGGCCAGTGTCGGCCCCGAACGCTGGGCGCGCTTTACCTTCATCAAGGGCGACATCTGCGATCTCGACACCTGTCGCGCTGCCTGTGCCGGCGCCGATTACGTGCTGCACCAGGCCGCGCTGGGCTCGGTGCCGCGCTCGCTGGAAGACCCGCTCGCCACCCACGCCGCCAACAACACCGGTTTCCTCAACATGCTGCTCGCCGCGCGCGATGCGCAGGTCAAGCGTTTCGTCTACGCGGCCTCGAGCTCGACCTATGGCGACCACCCCGGCCTGCCCAAGGTGGAGGACGTGATTGGCAAGCCGCTGTCTCCCTATGCGGTGACCAAGCTGGTGAACGAACTGTACGCTGACGTGTTCGGCCGTTGCTACGGCATGGAATCGATCGGCCTGCGCTATTTCAACATCTTCGGTCGCCGTCAGGATCCCGATGGCGCCTACGCTGCGGTGGTGCCGAAATGGGTGGCCAGCATGGTTCACAACGATCCGGTGTTCATCAATGGCGACGGCGAAACCAGCCGCGACTTCTGCTACATCGACAACGTCATACAGGCCAACCTGCTCGCCGCCACCAGCCAGCATGCGGACGCGGCCAATCAGGTTTACAACGTTGCGGTCGGTGATCGCACCACGCTCAATGAATTGTTCGAAGCGATTCGCGTTTTGTTGGCACCGAAGTATGCCCATTTGATCGATTTCAAACCCCACTACCGCGACTTTCGCGCCGGCGACGTGCGCCATTCGCTTGCCGATATTTCCAAAGCCCGCACGCGGCTGGGGTACGAACCCACGCATCGCATCGGTGAAGGCATGGCCGAAGCAATGGACTGGTATGTGCGGGATCTTGGGTGAGGTGTCTGCGTTGAGTTCGGATCAGTCAGCCACAACCCGCGAGATGTGTGGATTCGATAATTAATCCCGTTGCCCATGGATGCCACGCTGCTTCGTCGCTTCGTTCCGCTCAATGCACTGTCACAGCCGGTGCTGGATGAACTTGCCACCCAAACGGAGGAAATTGCGCTGCCCAAGGGGCGGGTGATTTTTAAACAGGGTGACGATGATCCCTGGATATATTTTCTGCTGGAGGGCGAAGTCATCCTTCAGGAACATGCCCACGCGCCCCGCCTTGTCCAGTCCGGCAGCGACGGCGCCCGGCATGCCTTGGCGCGCACCCGCCCGCGTGGCCACAGTGCGGTGGCGGCCACGCCGGCACGACTGATTCGAATGAACGAGGCCTTGCTTGAATCGTGCCTCGGCTCTGATCAGGCCGCTGCCTACGAGGTCTTCGAGTATGACGGTAGCGACGACCCCGCCTGGATCATACAAACCCTCGCCAACGCCGCTTTCCTTAAAGTACCTGCGGCCCATGCCAACGCGATGTTCGCGCGTTTTCAGCCGTTGCCCTGCCAGGCGGGTGAAATCATCATTCAGCAGGGCGAGCCGGCAGAACATTACTACCTGATCCGCTCGGGCCGCGCCCAGGTTACCCACGCTCCGCCCGGCGGTGCGCCGCTGGTGTTGGCCGAGCTCGGGCCCGGTGACGGGTTCGGCGAAGAGGCCCTGCTGACCGGCGAGCCTCGCAACGCCACGGTTACGCTACTCAGCGATAGCTTGCTGATGCGCCTGTCCAAACAGGATTTCGATGCCCTGCTCAAAACCCCGCTGGTTAAAAGCGTCGATCTGAGTGAAGCGCGCGGGATGTTGAAGGCGGGAGCACAACTGGTGGATGTGCGACTGGAAGAGGAATTCGAGGCGGGAAGCTTGCGTGGCAGCCTCAACTTGCCGCTTTATCTGTTGCGCCTGAAAGCCCAGTCGCTGGACCCGGAAAAAAAATACATTCTCTTTTGCCAGTATGAGCAACGCAGTAGCGCAGCGGCTTTTCTTCTCGCGCAGCGCGGTCTGGATGCCTATGTGCTGCGCGGGGGGCTGGCCGCGCTCACGCCTGGAGAGCATGTTCACGAGCAAGGATGAGCCGCTTGTCCGGTCGGGTCAGATTCCTCGGATCCTGGCGCGCGATCCAGATAGATGTTGATGCCAGATTGCTTGAAGCATCCTGAGCGTACCCGGCGCAAATCCGCTCGCATTTGAATTGGGCATAATGGCGACATGCCATTGACCCGATCCGCCATCCATTTTCTGTTTGGCCTGCTGATTGCAGGCCTTGTCGTTTCAGCCCCCGCGGCAGATCTGCCCGCTGCCTTTACCGCAGCGCTCAAGCAGGCCGGTATTCCGCTCGACCATGTGGCCGTGATGGTGCAGCCGCTGGATGCGGCGGAGCCGGTGTTGAGCCTCAATGCCGAGGCGGCGATGAACCCGGCTTCGGTGATGAAGCTGGTCACGAGTTTTGCGGCACTGAATCAGCTGGGGCCGGGGTATGCGTGGACCACGCCTGTCTGGGCAGATGGCCCGGTTGAGAACGGTGTACTGACGGGTAACCTGGTCATCAAGGGTTCCGGTGATCCCACCTTGACGCTGGAGCAGATGTGGTTGCTGCAGCGCGCGCTTCGCGCGCGTGGCATCCGTCATATTCATGGCAATCTGGTACTCGATCTGAGTCATTTCGATCTGCCGGCAATTGAACCCGGCGCATTCGACGACGATCCTCTGGCTTTGTATAACGCGGTGCCGGGCGCGTTGCTGGCCAACTTCAATGCGATCACGCTGCGCCTGAAACCTGAGGGAAACCGGGTGTTGGTCACGCCGGATTTTGCCTTGCCAGGGGTGATGCTGATCTCGCAGCTGGTGCTGGATAACAGCACGGCATGCAATGGCTGGAAGAATGCGGTCACGCCATGGGTGTCTGAAGGTACCGGCATTTCGCTGGTGTTGAGCGGGCGTTACCCCTCCGGTTGCGGTGAGCAGACGTTCTCGCTGAATCTGTTTGATCCGGCGACCACGTTCGATTTTATTTTTCGGGAGTTGTGGGCAGAGGCAGGCGGCACGCTTGACGGTACAACGGTCATGGGCAAAGCGCCGGCCTCCGAGCCGTTGTTGCAATTTGCCTCAGTGCCGCTGACCGATGCGCTCATCCGTCTCAACAAATACTCCAACAACCTGATGACGCGGAACCTGTTTTTAACGCTGGGCGCGGAAAAATATGGCGCACCGGCAACGCCGGATAAAGGCGCGCGTGCGGTTCGCGATATATTGATGGAACGTGGCGTCTCGGCCCGCAAGCTGGTGCTGGAAAACGGCGCCGGCCTGTCGCGCATCGAGCGCATCAGCGCAACCACATTGAACCAGCTGTTGCGAGCGGCTTATCGCAGCCCGCTGTTTTCAGAATTCGAATCGGCGCTGCCGATTGTCGCCATCGACGGTACCCTGAAGCGTCGTTTCAAAGGCAGTTCGCTCGCTGGCAATGCGCATCTCAAAACCGGTACTTTGCGTGACGTCAGCGCCTTGGCGGGTTATGTGTACACCACGGCTGGCGAGCGGGTCGGTTTCATCATGCTGGTCAATCACGCCAATGCGAACCGCAGCGAAGCCGCCCAGCGCGCGCTGCTGGAGTGGGTCCAATCCAGCGTGATACCGGCACAGCAAGGCGCCTCGAAATGAATCCGGGTTGCCGGGTAATGGGGTTGTTTCTGGTGGGGCTGGCACTGTTTCAGTCGCTATCGGTGGCGGTGGATGCCTGGCATGCACAGCTTTGGCCAACGCTGGCCAGTGAGTGGATACGTCTTGCGCTGCTGCCGGTGGCAGTGTGGGTGTATGTGCGCTATTTCAGCGTCTGGGGAAGCTGCCAGTGTGGTGATGACGAACAGGCTTGATGACATTCCTGATTGGGTTGCCTGGCTCGCGCAGGACGCGGATGGTGCGCTTTGGGGATATGAAGCCGAACCGAACAAGCAGCACAACGGCTGGTATGAAAACGAGGTCGGGCGCATCGTTCGGCTGGGCCAAACCGAGCCGCCGTCCGATTGGGAAGCCACGCTGTCCGCCTGGCCCCCCAAGGTTTGACGACACCTGCCTGATTCAGGGCGTGGCAGGGGCGGCCAGCTGCATTGCCCATCCTTCACCGGAATGCGTGGGCCAGGTTTATGATCCTGCTTGCCGAAAGGTGCGTGTGCTCATGCGGCCGTTTCGGCCACCTGGTTGGTCCAGGACATGGCCTCGATCTCGGCCGCCGTCAGATCTGACAGTGAAAGGTTTTCGGTTTGTGCCAGCAACACTTGCGCCTGGATCAGGTTGGCCTGTTCGACGGATTCGACCAGCTGGAGCAATGTGCCCAATTCACCTTCGCGGTGCAACAGTGCGCCAGCAAGGCGCTTGCCCAGGTTCAGTTCGCTGACGATGTCGGCCAGGGGTTTGTCAATCAGGCTGTCGATCAGCGACAGAATTCCGGCCATGAACGCCTCATCGGAGTAGTCGGCATTGCGCTGCTGTTTTGCGGACAGCAGCTCCATCATCTTGCCGCGGGTGGCGGCCAACAATAGCAGTGGGCTGGGATAAGGCGAGTCGCTTTGCAGGGTGAACAACAACAGCTGCAGCCAGCGTTGTAATTGTGATCGCCCCAGCACCATGATCGCCTGTGCGACCGAGGTGATGCTGCAGTGGACGCCGCTTGCCACCGAGTTCACCAGCCGCATCAGGTTGTAAGTCAGGTTGGGATGCTGTTTGAAGACCAACTCGATGTGGTGCGTGTCAGCGTCTTTCAGGACCAGGCCCAGCAACTGGATGAGTGCCAACTGGCTTGGCCCTGCCCGCTTGGCAGTGAGCACCGACGGGCGCGCAAAATAATAGCCCTGGAACAGATCA
>JBBQDI010000116.1:0-5564 GCA_038319505.1 Burkholderiales bacterium | reverse complement strand
AATCCGCTGACTCCTGACCCAATCCGGCTGCACACAATCATTCCATGCAAAACAGCTCTTGCGGGTCAAACCGACAAGGGCTGTGTGCTGGATTCGCAGGCGGAATTATTCTGGCCAGTGCTTGATATAGCGCTTGAGCAGGCTGTTCTCGAACTTGGCTTCCTTGAGGCTGGCGCGTGCCACGTCGTGGAAGGAAATGATGCCGTACAGCTTATCGCCCTCGAGAATCGGCAAATGGCCGATGTGCGACTTGGTCATGACGTCGCGCGCATAGTCCACCGAATCGTCGGCACTGGCCACCACCGGCTCGGATACCATGATGGTGCTGACTTCGGCATCCTTGAGATCGCAACCCTGTTTGAGCATGCCCTGCACCACATCGCGTTCGGTCAGCAGTCCGACCATTTCGCCATTTTTCAGAACCACCAGCGAGCCTACCCCCAGACCCACCAGTTTTTCGACCGCACTTGAGACCGAGTCGGTCGGTGCAATGCTATGAATGTCTGCACTTTTGAGGGTGAGGATTTCTCGAATTTGCATCGTGTTCTCCGGGGGCGGCTAAGGCTAATTAGAATAAAGGTATGACGCCATGATACCCAACGAGGGTCAATAAAACGATGGCACAGCCGTCTACGGTCTGACCAGCGCGGATTCAACCTGCTGGCGCGTCTCCACGCCGCTCAAAACCTCGACCAGCGCCAGCGCAAAATCCATTGCCGTTCCCGGTCCGCGCGAGGTCAATACCGTGCCGTCCTGCACCACCGTTGCCGTACTCAAGGTCACGCCAGGCAACGCATCCAGAAACCCGGGGTAACTGGTCGCCTGCTTGCCCTCAAGCAACCCAGCTTCTGCCAGCACCATCGGCGCGGCACAAATGGCTGCGGTGTACTTGCCCGCAGCAGCCATTTTTTTCAGCAATTGAATAATGCGTGGGTCGTCTTTCAGATGGGTGGCGCCAGGCATCCCGCCGGGCAGCACCACCATGTCGTAATCCTGCTGCAGCGCCACGTCCAGCGTCACGTCGGGAACCAGTTGGACACCGCGGCTGGCCTTCACCATGCCCGGCTTAAGCCCGGCCACCACCACGTCGATCCCGGCACGTCGCAGCAGATCAATAATCGTGACGGCTTCGAGTTCTTCACAGCCCTCCGCAAGGGGAATCAATACACTGGCCATGCGTGCCTCCTGGTGTCCTGTGCGGCAATCAGTCACGAAAATTCTGATATTGCAGCGGGAAATCCGAAATGCTCTTGCGTACCAAAGCAATGGTGTCCTGCAACAGGTCGCGCTTGGCACCCGATACACGTACCGTATCGCCCTGAATGCTGGCCTGCACCTTGAGCTTGCTGTCCTTGATGCACTTGACGATTTTTTTCGCCAGTTCGATTTCCACGCCGGTTTTCACGGTCACACTGCGCTTGACCTTGTTGCCCGACACTTTCTCAACCTCGCCTATATCCAGACATTTCACGTCCACGCTGCGTTTGGCCAGTTTCTGCGCCAGGATATCGTGCACCTGGTCCAACTGGAATTCCGTATCCGCATGAACCGTCAGCACATAGTCTGCCTGCTCGATACGCGCGTCCGAGCCCTTGAAATCAAAACGGGTGGACACTTCCTTGTTGACCTGGTCGACGGCATTGCGAACTTCCTGTTTGTCGACTTCAGACACGATGTCAAAGGTTGGCACGGTATGACTCCTTAAATTGATGAAACATCCGGGTCTATATCGATCACAAACGACTGCACCGGCAGCCCTGTTTCATCATGAAACTCGGCGGCCGCCATCACCCCAAGTCGCGCCACCGCATCGGCGTCCAGCGAAGGCGCGCGATAAGCCGCATACATGGCCCCCAGCGCATACGGACTGCCACTGCCGTAGGCGTAGAAACGCGAGAACTCCTGCACCGTACGATGCGCCGCCACGCCAAATATCCCCTTCGGGTTGGCGATCAGCACATCCATGCGCGTCGATTCGAGGTCTTCTTCCTTGTCTTCGCCGGTCTGCAGGAAATACTGCTCTTTCAACACCGGGTGCATCTGGTTCCACACGCGGAAAATTTCCTGCGTTGAATCCAGTTCAGGCGGCGAATCCAGATTGGCAAAGTAATCCGTCAGGATCAGCTTGAATGTCGCCGACCCGGTAATCGCCACCAGGCTGTTGCCCACACGAATGATCTTCTCGTGGTTGGCGACATAGTCGGCCGAGTCCTTGCCGCAACCCCACTTGGTCAGGGTGTCCGCCGCGATGGCAATGCGGCCGTTCTTCTTGACGACAGTGACAGTGGTCATTGCTTAGGCAAAATGGCAAACGTAGTGATACGGCTCGCCGCTCACTTCGATATCGAAGCTGGAGTTGCCGGGCACGTCGAACGACTGACCGGCGCTGTAGCTGGACCACTCGTTTTTGCCTGCCAGCTTGACCCGGCACGAACCCGCCACACATTCCATGATTTCCGGCGCGCTGGTGTTGAAGGTGAGCGTGGAGGGCAGGATTACGCCTACCGATTTCCTGGTGCCATCTTCAAGCGTGATGCTGTGCGAGATGCACTTGCCATCGAAATACACGTTGGCCTTGGAGACAACCGACACATTGTTGAACTGGCTCATGCCGAATAATCCTTGAAGGGTTTAGCTGACGTTGCGCTTGGCGGCAATCCGCAAACGCAGCGCGTTGAGTTTGATGAAACCGTTGGCATCGATCTGATCATAGGCACCGGCGTCATCTTCAAACGTGGCGACCGTTGGGTCGAACAGGGAATCGGTCTTGGAATCGCGGCCGACGACCATGACGTTGCCCTTGTACAGCTTGAGGCGCACCGTGCCGTTGACGTGCGTCTGGGTGTTATCGATCAGCGCCTGCAGCGCCACTCGTTCCGGACTCCACCAGTAGCCGTTGTAAATCATGGATGCGTAACGCGGCATCAGCTCGTCCTTGAGGTGGCCGGCTTCCCGATCCAGGGTGATCGATTCGATGGCGCGGTGGGCCTTCAGCAGAATGGTGCCGCCGGGCGTTTCATAACAGCCACGCGCCTTCATCCCGACATAACGATTTTCAACCAGATCAAGTCGTCCGATACCGTGCTTACCGCCGAGCTCGTTCAATTTGGCCAGCACTTCATGCGCACGCATGGCCTGGCCGTTAACGGCCACCACGTCGCCGTGCTGATAATCCAGTGTCAGGTATTCGGACGCATCGGGTGCATTTTCCGGCGACACGGTCCAGCGCCACATGTCTTCCTCGGCCTCGGCGTTGGGGTCTTCCAGGTGGCGACCTTCGTAGGAGATATGCAGCAGGTTGGCATCCATGCTGTAGGGCGAGCCACCCTGGCGGTGCTTCATGTCGATCGGAATGCCGTGCGTCTCGGCGTAACTGAGTAGCTTCTCGCGTGACAGCAGATCCCATTCGCGCCACGGGGCAATCACCTTGATGCCGGGCTTCAGGGCATACGCACCAAGTTCAAAACGCACCTGGTCGTTGCCCTTGCCGGTAGCGCCGTGGCAGATGGCATCGGCGCCGGTTTCGTTGACGATCTCGATCAGGCGCTTGGCAATCAGCGGCCGCGCGATCGAGGTGCCCAGCAGATACTCGCCCTCGTAAATGGTATTGGCGCGAAACATGGGGAAGACGAAATCGCGCACAAACTCTTCACGCAAATCATCGATGTAAATCTGTTCAGGTTTGATACCGAATTGCAGTGCCTTGGCACGGGCGGGCTCAAGTTCCTCACCTTGCCCAAGATCGGCGGTGAAAGTCACTACTTCGCAATGGTACGTGTCCTGCAGCCATTTCAGGATGACCGAGGTATCGAGACCGCCGGAATAAGCCAGTACAACTTTCTTTATATCGCTCATGGTGTATTAGTTCAGTGTTTTGCTCAGTGAGTTGATCCGGATGTGTTGGTGTCGATGACTTCTACCTGGCCCGGGAAGCCGCCAATTTTCAGGATTTCGAGGTTGGTGGCCAAGCTGGCCTTTTCGATTTCAATACCCACGACGCGGCCGTCTTCCGACAGATTGAGCACGATACCTGCGTGCGCTTCCCACGTCTGCGCAGGGCTTTCCGGACTGATTTCGACATAGAGTGAATCCATGTCCTTGAAGTAAGCAATATTCATGTGCGGCTTTCCACTTTTCCAAGCAGCAAAAATTCCATTAATGCCTTCTGCACGTGCAGACGGTTCTCGGCCTCATCCCATACCACTGACTGTGGACCGTCGATGACTTCGGCCGTGACTTCTTCGCCACGGTGGGCGGGCAGACAATGCATGAAGACAGCATCGGATTTGGCCACCGCCATCATCTCGGCATCAACCTGCCAGTCGGCGAATGCTTTCATTCGCGCCTCGTTTTCAGCTTCCCAACCCATGCTGGTCCACACGTCGGTGGTCACCAGATCGGCACCCCGACAGGCATCCATCGGGTCGACGAAGCTCTCGAAGTGATCCGTGCCATACAAACCCGCGCGCTCCGGCTCGACTTCGTAGCCGGGCGGGGTCGACACGTGCACGTTGAAATCCAGCACCTCTCCAGCCTGCAGCCAGGTGTTGCACATGTTGTTGGAGTCCCCCACCCAGGCCACTGTTTTGCCCTTGATCGACCCACGATGCTCAATGAAGGTGAAGATATCGGCCAGGATCTGGCACGGATGGTATTCGTTGGTGAGGCCGTTGATGACCGGCACCCGCGAGTGCGCGGCAAACCGCTCGATGATGTCCTGCTCAAACGTGCGGATCATCACGATATCGACCATGCGCGAGATGACCTCGCCGGCGTCTTCCACCGGTTCGCCCCGTCCTAGCTGGGTGTCGCGCGTGTTCAGATAAATCGCCGTGCCGCCCAGCTGATGCATGCCTGCTTCAAAACTCAATCGGGTACGTGTCGAGCTTTTCTCGAAAATCATCGCCAGCGTGCGGTCGGCCAGCGGATGATACGGCTGGTACCGCTTGAAGCGGTTCTTGATCTCCCGCGCACGCTCGAACAGATACAACAGTTCTTCACGCGACAGGTCCTTGAATTGTAGAAAATGCCGCACCATCACGCCGCCTGCTGCAAATAATTCTTGACCACGCCGGACACCACAGCAACCAGCACATTGACTTCGGCCTCACCATAAATAAGCGGCGGCACCAGGCGAACGACGGTGTCGGCCGTGACATTGATCAGCACCCCGGCATCGCGCGCCACGGCCACCAGTTCAGCACACGGGCGATCGAGTTCAATGCCGATCATCATGCCTTCGCCGCGAATATCCACCACGCCGGTTACGCCCGCCAGCGACTGCCGAAGACCGTTGCGAATTGCTTCGCCCCGTACCCGGACATTCTCCAGTATGTTTTCTTCCTCGATGGCATCCAGCGTCGCCAATGCCACCGAACACGCCAGCGGGTTGCCGCCAAAGGTCGAACCGTGACTACCGGGCTTGAACACCTCGGCCGCTTCGCCGCGAGCCAGACACGCACCAATGGGCATCCCCGAACCCAGTCCCTTGGCCAGCGCAATCACGTCCGGCTTCACACCGGAATGCTGAAAACCGAACCAGGTTCCGGTGCGGCCAATACCCG
>JBBQDI010000115.1:0-5588 GCA_038319505.1 Burkholderiales bacterium | reverse complement strand
CATAAAGCCGTGACACCAGCCCGGTGCGGCTCATGCCATGCCACTGGTCGCGCAGCCGGCCGGTATTCAAATGCAGGGGAAAGCGTGCGTCGATCGGCTCCGCAGTCGGTCGATACGGCGCAGTGTAGAAATGCGCACGGCCCTGGCTGGTTGCAAACACGCCGTCTTCATACAGGCGCGGCTTGCCTGTCGTGCTGCCTTCCGGCAGTGGCCACTGCCGCGGGCCTGCGTCGAGCATGGCGTAGGTGAGGCCAGTGATATCAAGATCGCGGCCGCGGGTGGATTCACGATGTTCGTTGAACACGTCTTCGGGACAGGTATAGGGAAACAGCCGCTTGCCGTCGCGCCCCAGCTTGTCGCCCAGCTTCCACGCAAACTCGACCACAGCCTGGCAATCGGGCCGCGCTTCGCCCGGCGGCGGAACCGCCGCACGCATGCGCGAAATGCGGCGCTCGGAATTGGTCATGGTGCCGTCGCTTTCGCCCCAGGTGGTGGCGGGCAACAGCAGGTCGGCGAACTGCACCGTTTCGGTATCGGCAAAGGCTTCCTGCACCACCACAAATTCAGCAACCTGCAGCGCTTCTTGCACCAGTTTCTGGTTGGGCAACGATTGCGCGGGGTTGGTGCATGAAATCCACAGCGCCTTGATCTCGCCGGTGCGTACCGCCTCGAACATTTCCAGCGCGGTCTTGCCGGGCTGCTCGGGCACAGAATCCACGCCCCACAGTTTGGCAACTTCGGCCCGATGTTCGGGGTTTGCCATGTCGCGATGCGCCGACAACAGATGCGCCATGCCGCCCACTTCGCGTCCACCCATGGCATTGGGCTGGCCGGTCAGCGACAGCGGTGCCGCACCCGGCTTGCCGATGTTTCCGGTGGCCAGATGCAGGTTGATCAGTGTCGCGTTCTTGTCGACGCCGCAAGTGGATTGGTTCAGCCCCTGGCAATACATCGACAGCGTCGGCCCGGCGGCAAACCAGCGCGCGGCCTGAACAATGTCGGCGGCCGCCACGCCACAGATCGTGGCGACTTTTTCCGGCGTGTATTCGCGCACGGTTTCACGCAGCGTGCTCCAACCGTCGGTGTGCGCGGCAATGTATTCGCGGTCGATCAACTCTTCCCATAGCATCACGTTGAGCATGGCGTGATACAACGCCACATCGGTGCCCGGCAAAATTGCCAGGTGCAGATCGGCTTCCGCTGCGGTATCGGTGCGGCGCGGGTCCACCACGATCAGCTTCTGGTCGGGGTTGGCCTGGCGCGCGGCTTCGATGCGGCGGAACAGAATCGGATGCGCAAACGCCGTATTCGACCCCGTGATGAACAACGTGCCGGCATGGTCGATATCGTCGTAACACCCCGGTGGTGCATCCGCGCCCAGCGTGGCCTTGTAGCCCGCCACCGCGCTCGACATGCACAGGCGCGAATTGGTGTCGACGTTATTGGTGCCGATCAAGCCCTTGGCGAGCTTGTTGAACACGTAGTAATCCTCGGTCAGCAGCTGGCCGGAGATATAAAACCCCACCGCATCCGGCCCGTGCTCGCGAATGATCGCGGCGAACTTGTCGGCCGCATGATCCAGCGCCGCCTCCCAGCTCACGCGCTGGCGCGGTGTAGCCTTGTCGGTACGCAACTCGGGATACAGCGCACGGCCGGACGCCTGCGCCGACAAGGCCAGTGTCGCCCCCTTGGTGCACAGCTTGCCGAGGTTGGCCGGGTGCGCAGGATCGCCCCGCACACTGGTAATTTTTCCGGCATCGGCTTCGATCAACACCCCGCAACCGGTTCCGCAGTAACAACAGACAGATGAAGCAACAGACATAGTGACTCCTAGTCCCTGTCTGTCAGCAGGGTCTGTGCCAGTCCATCACAACGTAATCATTTCAAGGGTTTGGCCGGGTTCTGACGGACGCGGCGCAGGCGACACGCTCATCCACAGTGCATGGATGGGCGGGCGTGCTGCTAATTGGTGCGTGGATTCTGAAGACGTAAACAGCCTCAGCAGGAAAGCCCGTAAATCGTGGCCCACACCTGCTCTCCAAATCCTGATTACTGGAAAAGCAGAAGCCAGGAAAAGGTCGATAACCTGAATCGGCCATCAAGAACCGTTAAACCGGGGAAACCGTCAATTCGTGCCTGAATGTCTACACGGGAGTCCAGCTCTTGAACGGATCTCCCGGACCGTTACATTCCAACGGCCTGTGCGTGCACGCCATGTTGACGGATGGCCTCAACGATATCGGCCGCATGGGTCTCACTTGAATCGTATACAACCTGGATGATATGCGGGTTGCTGGCTTGATGGCTTGCAGCAGCCACAGCCTTGCCATCCCGAATTGAATTCTCGATTGCCTCAAGGGCTGATTCACTCAGGGTTTCTTCAATGTGAACAAGAAAATCTATGGTTTCCATTTTTGCTCCTTAAAAAAACGCAACCACCTGACGCAAACTTGGGCAAGTCTGTGACACCACGTCATGCAGGCAGGTCATTTTAAGGAATCTCAAAGCCCCTGCTCGGTGCGCGCGCGTTTCATCCCATCGTAGACCGTGCTGGTTTTATTGCCATCAGGAAACACGGAAGTCACCATAAGCTCGGTTTGAATGCCCCCTTCCTGTGTGAGCTTTAACGGGTATTCAGAATGAAGTGCCCAAGTGCTCCGGATTGGAATGCGCAACCCGCTTGCTGCCTTCATCAAGATTGCTTTCATCGATATTTTCACTACAGTTAATACTTATCGTGCTGAGTTCAAGCAAGCCATTACGCCCCTTGGCGGACTTTTCTATCAGTTCTATCAGACAGTGCACACGCTGATGTCCTGAAAAGACGCATGAACATGAAAGGGGACGATCAAACTGAAATGGAATGGGTTCTGGCGATGCGTTTCCATGTCTCCCGGGCACGATGCATGTGCAATCGGTGCCAAGTACTGTGTGAATTGCGCCTTGCTCTCTCACTCAGGCAACGTGTCCAGAATGGCTGCCGCCCTGCCACCCCGGAAGGGCGGATTTTTTTAAATTGAATGGAGAGACTCATCATGGCTGAACCCTGGAAAGTCAACGGCACCTATTTTGAAGCGTGTAACTGCGCAGCCGCCTGCCCTTGCGTATTCCTCAGCGCGCCGACAGAGGGAGAATGCACTGCCATCATTGCATGGCATATCGACCAGGGCAGTTCCGGAGGGGTGAAGCTTGACGGGCTCAATGTCGCAATGCTCGTATACACCCCCGGACACATGCTGCAAACGAAGTGGAAAGTCGCGCTGTATCTGGACGATCAGGCGAGCGCCGATCAGCAGGCAGCACTGGGCGGAATCTTTTCCGGCCAGGCAGGAGGCCACCTTGCCGCACTGGCGCCACTCATCGGCGAAGTCATGGGGGTCAAGGCCGTACCCATCGAGTATTTGGCAAATGGAAAAACGCGCAGTTTGCGGATACCGGACCTGGCGGAAGTGGAAATCGAGGCCATGGAGGGACAGGGCGGAGAGCTGGTAACCATCAATCACCATCCGTTCACGCCGGTGCCCGGTCAAGCGGCGGTCGTGTCGACGTCCAAGCGGCTGAATATCCATGACCACGGCATAGCGCTCGAAATCAGCGGCAAGAATGGCTTCTATTCTCCCTTTGCCTACCAGGCCTAGCACCGAAGCACCCAACCCGCGAAACCTGGCAACAGTTGGCGCCGGCTTCGTGGTCGCACTGGCCCTCTCCTGGGCCTATGTGGTCTATATGGTGTGGGGCATGGAGCACATGGATGTGTCCGCGAACTGGCTCCTGATGCCGCGCATGGACAACTGGAATGGCGTCGATCTGCTGCTGGTTTTTGTCATGTGGGCCGTCATGATGGCCGCGATGATGCTGCCTTCCGCCATGCCCATGCTGCTGCTGCTCGCCAAAACCAATCATGTGCGCTACGGCGCGCGCCGGGCGAATCTTGCCACCGGTGTTTTCGGACTCGGTTATATAACGGTATGGGTCGGGTTCAGCCTGCTCGCCACATTTGCACAATGGGGGTTGTTATCGGCGCGGCTGGTCTCGCCGATGATGGAGAGCCTGAGCCCGGTTTTCAGCAGCGTGCTGCTGCTGGCTGCGGGCGCCTACCAGTTCACCACCATCAAGCACACCTGTCTTTCCCGTTGTCGCTCGCCGCTGAGCATACTCATGACCGAATGGCGCGACGGCATGCACGGCGCATTCTCCATGGGGCTCAAACAGGGGGCCTACTGCACCGGCTGCTGCTGGCTGCTGATGGCGCTGCTGTTCGCGTTCGGCGTCATGAATCTGTTCTGGATCGCGGCATTGTCGGTGCTGGTTCTCATCGAGAAACTGCTGCGGCAACCCCGCTGGTTCAGCTATTTCATCGGGGGAATATTGCTGGGTTGGGGCGTGTGGCTGGCTAGTCAGGCGGCACTGTAGCCGTGTTCTTTTAACGGGCCTGCCCCAACTGCTCACGCAGCTTATCCAGCGCCCCCTGCTCCACGCGTACGCGGAAGAACGCCCCCTCTTCTTCGGCACGCTCCTCCAGCACCTCGCAGCGCGCGAAAACTTCCCCGCGCAGTTGCTGCGCCGTCCACGGCAAAAACAGCTCGGCCTCGACCAGGTCCTTCTGGAAAAATGCGAGGATGGCCTTGTGCAACCTGGCGACGTCGTCCAGGTTGCGCGCGCTCATCACGATGCAGCCGGGGAATTCGGCGCGCAGCGCATCTGAGCGTTCGGTCTGCGCTGCCGCATCGCCGACGTGGTCGATCTTGTTGAAGATGAGGATGCGCGGCACCTCCAGCGCTTCGATCTCCTTGAGCACCGTCTCGGTGGCTTCGATCTGCCGCTCGAAACCGGGATCGCTGGCGTCGATGACGTGCAGCAGCAGCGACGCATCGAGCGCCTCTTCCAGCGTCGACTTGAACGACGCCACCAGCCCGTGCGGCAGGTTCTTGATGAAGCCCACCGTGTCGCTGACCAGCACGCGCGGGATGCTCTCGGGGAAGAGCGTGCGCACAGTGGTGTCGAGCGTGGCAAACAGCTTGTTGGCCACCAGCACCTCGCTCCCCGTGAGCGCCCGCATCAGCGTGGACTTGCCCGCGTTGGTGTAACACACCAACGCCACGCTGGCGAGACTTTGGTGACCCTGCCGCCGGGCGCGCTGCGTCTTGCGGTCGGCATCCATCGCCACGATCTCCTTTTGCAGCTCGGAAATGCGGTCGCGGATCTTGCGCTTGTCCAGCTCGGTGTTCGATTCGCCCGCGCCACGCCCGCCCACGCCGCTGCGCTGCCGCCCCTGCGGCCCTGCCAGCTTCGCCGCCTCGCGCAGGCGCGGCGCCAGATAGCCCAGGCGCGCAATCTCCACCTGCGCGCGCGCAGCCGGCGAGCGCGCGTTGCGGTGAAAAATCTCGAGTATGACCATGGTGCGATCCATCACCTGGCAACCCACCTCGTTTTCAAGGTGGCGCGCCTGCGACGGCGATATCTCGTGGTCGACGAAGATCACGTCGATCGGCACGTCCGACACCTGCGCGGGCGCATCGTCCATCCCCTCGACCACGGTGGACAAGCGATACAAAGGATTCAACGACCCGGCATCGACATCCGGCTCA
>JBBQDI010000114.1:0-5614 GCA_038319505.1 Burkholderiales bacterium | reverse complement strand
GTCTTGCAGGGACCGATGAAAGAGGCTTACCCAGCGGTTCGTAACAGTGCCGTGGCGCTGATCAAACTTCAGCTTGATGTTGCAAAAGGCGAATATGATGCATCGCAGACCCGTTTCGAGCGTGCGCGCAACATTTCAATTGCGGTCATTGTATTCGGGGTGCTGATGGCGGGTCTGATCGGTTTCTGGCTGATCCGCGCGATTACCCGTCCACTGAACGAAGCGGTCCGGATTGCCGAAAGCGTTGCAGCGGGTGACCTTACGCAGCAAATTAATGTTAACTCCCAGGACGAAACCGGAAAACTCATGCATGCCATGCAGGACATGCAGGACAGCCTGGTGAACATCGTTGGCCGGGTGCGTACCGGTACCGAGACCATCTCGGTTGCCTCACGCGAGATCGCCTCGGGCAACGCCGACCTGTCGAACCGTACCGAATCGCAGGCGTCGAGCCTGGAAGAAACCGCCAGCTCGATGGAACAGCTCACCAGCACCGTCAAACAGAACGCCGAGAATGCGCGTCAGGCCAATCAGCTGGTGGGCTCCACCGCAGAAGTGGCAGTCAAGGGCGGCCGGGTCGTGGGCCAGGTGGTTGACACCATGGCGTCGATCAAGGACAGCTCACGCAAGATTGCCGACATCATTGGTGTCATTGACGGCATTGCCTTCCAGACCAACATCCTTGCCTTGAACGCTGCGGTGGAAGCCGCGCGCGCCGGTGAACAGGGTCGCGGGTTTGCGGTGGTCGCTGCCGAAGTACGCAACCTGGCCCAGCGTAGCGCGGGTGCAGCCAAAGAAATCAAGTCGCTGATTGAAGATTCCGTCGGCAAGGTGGACGCCGGTGGCAAGCTGGTGGACGAAGCCGGCAAGACCATGGACGAGATCGTGACTTCGGTCAAACGCGTGACCGACATCATGAGCGAGATAGCTGCGGCGAGCCAGGAACAGAGTGCCGGCATCGAGCAGGTCAATCAGGCCATCGGCCAGATGGATGAAATGACCCAGCAGAACTCGGCTTTGGTTGAACAGGCAGCGGCTGCTGCCGAGAGCCTGCAGGACCAGGCCAGCCAGCTTGCCCAGGCGGTGAGCGTATTCAAGCTGGATGAAATGGCCTTCAACCCGCGGGCAAATATTGCAATGCTGAGCCATGTGGAAAAGGCGATGACACAACCCAAGGCCAAACTCAAGTCCGCGCTGTCCAAGCCGCTCGGGCGTTCGAAGAAAAACACCTTTGCCGGACGTGGCAACAAGGAATTGCTGGCGTCTTGATTTATACACAGGCAAGCAAGTGCTGGCGGGCAATCCGGATGATGGATCGCAGGCTGATACGACAATCAACAGTCTTACGTTGAAAGGATTCAATGATGCGTTCCAATTTGCCGGTTACCAATGTGGAGCTTGTCCTTAAGGATATCGAAACCATTGTTTCGAAGACTGACCTGAATGGCAATATCACCTACGTCAATCATGGCTTCATCAACATCAGCGGGTTCAGCGAGGCCGAGCTGATCGGGGCGCCGCAGAATATTGTTCGTCACCCGGACATGCCGGTTGAGATGTTTGCGGATTTCTGGAGCACGCTCAGAAGCGGCAAGGCGTGGACTGGACTGGTGAAGAATCGTTGCAAGAATGGCGATCATTACTGGGTGGCAGCCAATGCCGCCCCAATATCCGAAAATCATAAAGTTGTCGGGTATGCCTCGATCCTGATGAAACCCACCCGTGAGCAGGTTCAGGCAGCAGAAAGTGCATACCGGGCGATCAAGGCGGGCGACAAGTCGCTCAAAATTCGTGACGGCAGCGCAGTCAAGCGCTCCGCGTTTGAGCCCTTCCAGCGAATCAAGAATCTTTCACTCAAGACGCTGTTGATACTGGCTGCAGGCCTGATCGGCACCCTGTTCATGGGCGTAGGCATGTTGGCCTGGCTGACATCGGCGAGCGGTGATGCCGCCTATCTGAACTGGCTAATGGGTATTTCGGCGGCAGGTATCCCGATGGCGCTGGTGTTTGGTGTGTTGTCCTATCGCAGTGTGGTATTGCCTTTGAGGTATATTTGGGAAGAGATCGACCGCATGAGCTCTGGCGATCTGACGGGACGGATCGAAGCCAGGGGCATTGCCGAGATGGCGCACTTGATGCAGTCACTCCGCGTATTGCAAATCAATACCAAACTGCTGGTCGGTCAGATCAAGGAAGCTACAGACCAGGTGAATGTGGGTGCCAGTGAGATTGCTTCGGGAAATGCAGACCTGTCTGGACGCACCGAATCGCAAGCATCAAGTCTGGAAGAAACCGCAAGTTCGATGGAGCAACTCACCAGCACAGTCAAGCAGAATGCCGAGCATGCACTTCATGCGAGCAAGCTGGTTACGTCAACTGCCGATATTGCCGTTCATGGCGGTGAAATAGTTGGACAGGTGATCAACACCATGGGCTCCATCAAGGACAGCTCGCGCAAGATTGCCGACATCATCAGCGTCATCGACGGCATCGCTTTTCAGACCAACATTCTCGCCTTGAATGCTGCAGTGGAAGCCGCGCGAGCCGGCGAACAGGGACGCGGATTCGCCGTTGTCGCGACCGAAGTCCGTAATCTGGCGCAGCGCAGCGCGAGTGCGGCCAAGGAAATCAAGACACTGATCACCGATTCAGTGGATAAGGTCGAGTTGGGCAGAAAACTGGTCGACGAAGCGGGCGAGGCGATGGACGACATTGTGACCTCGGTGCAATTGGTGGCGGACATCATCGGCGGCACAGCCACCGCAAGCCATGAGCAGAGCGCCGGCATCGAACAGGTTAACCAGGCTGTTGGCCAGATGGATGAAATAACCCAGCAGAATGCCGCGCTGGTCGAACAGGCGACGGCGGCGTCGGAGAGTCTGCAGCAGCAAGCCATCCGACTTTCTCAACTCGTGAATAGCTTCAAGCTGGTGCAGTCCCAGAACGGGCAGATTGCAATGGGCTCCCATCGTGGCAATAACGTGAAGGCTGCGCTGACTCAAACTCAAACTGTGGAGCACTCGAATAACCGAGCGGTCGCCTGAACAAACCGTCGCCAAGGGTGGGGTTCTTTGTGGGGAATAGCTGTTTGTTGTGTCGTGTTGAGGGTCTTGCCCGTTCGTAACCAGACCTGTAATCGAGTCGTTTGCAGACGGAAATGGCTTGATTGCGAAGCGTACAGATGTCTTCGGAACGTGGTGTTGTGGAACACAAAGTATCTCTATATGAAACCCGAACTCAAGACCGCATCGAACAACGACAAGATATTCGATTTCACGCCGCGCGACTTCACTCGCGTGCGGGCCCTGATATACCAGCAGGCCGGGATATCGTTGAGTGAATGCAAGCAGGAAATGGTCTATAGTCGTTTGGCGCGCCGCCTGCGGGCAAAAGGCATAAGCTCATTCGGGGAATACCTTGATCGGCTGGAAAGCGACGTCGACAGCGGGGAATGGGAAGCTTTCACCAATGCCCTGACCACCAATCTGACTTCGTTCTTTCGTGAGGCGCATCATTTCCCGATCCTGTCTGAACATGCGCTCAGCGTGACGGGTTCACTCTCTATCTGGTGTTCGGCCAGTTCAACCGGGGAAGAACCCTATTCGATCGCCATGACCGTGTGCGAGGCTTTTGGTACATTGACGCCGCCGGTCAGCATCATCGCCACCGATATCGACACCAATGTGCTGGAAACGGCAGCCAATGGCGTGTATCCGATCGATCGACTCGACAAGATGGCACCAGATCGCATCAAACGTTTTTTCCTGCGCGGCAAGGGACAACGCGAAGGCCTGGTTCGCGTGCGTCCCGAATTACGTAAATTGATCACCTTCAAGCCGCTCAATCTGCTGGCATCGAACTGGCCGCTCAACGGGGCGTTCGACGTGATTTTTTGCCGCAATGTCATGATTTACTTCGACAAGCCCACGCAGCGCACCATCCTCTCGCGGTTTGCGCCTTTGTTGAAACCGGAGGGCCTGCTGTTCGCCGGGCACTCTGAAAACTTCACGCATGTGTCCGATGCGTTCAAGTTGCGCGGCAAGACGGTGTACGAGCTGGAACACAACCATCGTGCATTGTGCAGCAGGAAGCCCGCATGAATTCCCTGATTGAAGAACAGCTCGCAACCAATCTCTATTACGACCGGACATTCGGTTGCGAGGCGGCCAAAATCCTGCCTGGCGAGTACTACTTCACCCACAAGCCGATGCTCATCGTCACCGTGCTGGGATCCTGTGTGGCGGCATGCATACGGGATCGTGTCTCGGGAATCGGCGGTATGAATCACTTCATGCTGCCGGATGGGAATGGCGATGCCAGCAATCCGACCTCGGCTTCAATGCGCTATGGCGCTTATGCCATGGAAGTACTGATCAACGAGTTGCTCAAGGCCGGCGCCCGGCGCGACAACCTCGAAGCAAAGGTATTTGGCGGCGGCAATGTGCTGCGTGGATTTACCGCTATCAATGTGGGCGAGCGCAACGCCCAGTTCGTGCGCGATTTCCTGCGGATTGAGAAAATCCGAGTCGTGGCGGAAGACCTGAACGACGTGCATCCACGCAAGGTGTATTACTTTCCGGGTACCGGCAGGGTCCTGGTCAAAAAACTCAAGCAACTGAATAACTACACGCTGGTCAGGCGTGAGCAAGACTATGCAACTCGACTTAAAACCAATGAAGTGGGCGGAGATGTCGATCTGTTTTGATTGACCTCCAGGGTGAGGCTCGGAAGGTGAATATATGAAAATAAAGGTTCTGATTGTGGATGACTCGGCGCTGATTCGTGGCGTGCTGAAGGAAATCATCAATAGCCAGCCCGACATGGAAGTGGTGGGTGCGGCCCCTGATCCACTGGTGGCGCGCGACCTCATCAAGCAGACCAATCCAGATGTGCTCACGCTGGACGTTGAAATGCCCAAAATGGATGGCTTGGATTTTCTTGAGCGCTTGATGCGCTTGCGTCCAATGCCGGTAGTCATGGTGTCGTCTCTGACCGAGCGCGGCTCGGAAATTACCATGCGTGCGCTGGAGCTGGGCGCGGTGGATTTTGTGACCAAGCCCAAGATGGATATCCAGAGCGGCATGCTCGATTATGCGGAGTTGATTGCGGAGAAAATACGCATCGCTGCGCGCGCCAAAATCAAACCGAGGGGGCCTGCCGCGCATGGGCAGTCCGCTGGCACCCCACTGGCGGCAGTAGGCAACCCCCTCACTAGCAGCGAAAAACTGATCATCATCGGTGCATCCACGGGCGGAACGGAAGCCATCAAGGAATTCCTGATGCAACTGCCGCCCGATTGCCCCGGCATACTCATCACCCAGCATATGCCGGAGGGCTTCACGCGCTCATTCGCCAACCGGCTCGACAAGCTGTGCAGGATTTCCGTCAAGGAAGCCGAGGGTGGGGAACGGATCCTGCCGGGCCACGCTTATCTCGCTCCGGGGCATTCCCATCTGACGCTGGTGCGAAGCGGCGCCAACTACATGACGAAGCTCGATCAGGAGCCGCCGGTCAACCGCCATCGGCCCTCGGTGGATGTGCTGTTCAGTTCGGCTGCCATCAGTGCGGGCAAGAATGCAGTCGGCGTCATCCTGACCGGCATGGGCAAGGATGG
>JBBQDI010000113.1:0-5648 GCA_038319505.1 Burkholderiales bacterium | reverse complement strand
GCGATCACATCAGCGGCAGTCAGCGTTGCTACCCCTGCCGCTGCGGCCTGAAAATCATTGATGAAACCGACCTCGGCAATCCCCAGCGTCTCCCGCAATACGGAGGCATCAAGCATCCAGTCGAGATTGGTCAAAGTCGCTCGCTGACCCTGCAACGCCCCAGGCAACGCGAGCAACAGAACCTCCGGCGAAATATCCGCCTGCGCATCAATGATGAACTGCCGCAGCAAGGCTTCACCCGAAGCAAAATCAGCACTGGCATACACTTTTTCAAAGCGTAGCGTCTGCGTGCCTTGAGATGAGGCGGCCACCCAGGCCAGCCAGCTTTTTGTTCCACCGATGTCGCCTGCGATTAACTCCATTTTCTATTTATAGCTCAGTGCGTGAGGCGCTCATGCGACGATAGTAATTGATCAGCGCATTGGTCGAGGCATCGTGACCGTCCACCGTAGCGTCGACATGCAGTTCGGGCAGGATACGACTGGCGAGCTGCTTGCCGAGTTCCACCCCCCACTGGTCATAGGAATTCAGATTCCAGATCACGCCCTGCACAAAAATCTTGTGCTCGTAAAGCGCGATCAGCATGCCCAGCGCGTGTGGCGTAAGTTTCTGCAGCAGGATCGCATTGCTCGGATGGTTGCCGTCAAACACTTTCTGCGAGACGAACTGGTCGGTCTGCGCCTCCGTCTCCTCGCGCGTGCGACCGCGCATCAGCGCCTCGGTCTGCGCCAGAAAATTGGCCATGAGAATGTCGTGGTGCCCCTTCAGCTCGGTAGGCGGCTCAACCGTCACGATGAAGTCCGCCGGAATCAGCTTGGTGCCCTGGTGCAGCAACTGGTAAAACGCGTGCTGGCCATTGATGCCGGTGGCGCCCCACACGATGGGGCCCGTCTCATAGTCAACCTTGTTGCCTTCGCGGTCGACCGACTTGCCGTTCGACTCCATGTCGGCCTGTTGCAGATACGCCGGAAGGCTGCGCAGATAATGGTCGTACGGCAGAATCACCTGCGACTCGGCACCGAAGAAGTTGTTGTACCAGATGCCCAGCAACGCGAGGATGACCGGCATGTTCTGCGCCAGTGGCGCCTGGCGAAAATGCGCGTCCATTTCGTGCGCGCCATCCAGCAGTTCGACGAAACGTTCCAAACCCACCGCCAGCACGATCGACAAGCCGATCGCAGACCACAAGGAATAACGCCCCCCAACCCAGTCCCAGAATTCGAACATGTTGGCCGGATCGATGCCGAACGCCGTCACCGCCTCGCGGTTGGTGGAAACTGCCACAAAATGCCTGGCGATATGACTTTCTGCCTGCGACTTCGCCAAAAACCATTCACGCGCATAGTGCGCATTGGTCATCGTTTCCTGCGTGGTGAAGGTCTTGGACGCGACGATGAACAGCGTGGTTTCCGGATTCAGGGTTTCCAGCACTTCCTTGACATGGGCGCCATCGATATTGGACATGAAATGCATGTTCAGACGCGGATGACGGTACGGCTTCAATGCCTGCACCACCATTTGCGGGCCCAGGTCCGAGCCGCCAATGCCGATATTCACCACGTCGGTAATGGGTTCACCGGTATAACAGCGCCACTGTCCATCGCGCACCAGCTCGGCAAACACACCCATTCGTTCGATTACGGCATTCACCTTCGGCATCACATCTTCGCCGTCGACCCTTACCGGGTCATTACTGCGGTTGCGTAGCGCTACATGCAGCACCGCGCGGTTTTCCGTATTGTTGATCTTGTCTCCGCCGAACATGCGCGCACGCCAGCCCGCCACATCCGCCTCTTCGGCCAGCCGTGCCAGCAAATTCATGGTTTCGTCCGTAATGCGGTTCTTCGAGTAATCCAGCAGGATCTCGCCCACTTGCAGCGAAAACCGATCGAAACGCGCCGGATCAGCCGCAAACAGATCGCGCATAGGCAGCGTAGCCATCTGCAACTGATGCGCCTGCAGCAATCGACTGACTGGCCGGTGTAACGGACCTGAATCCCCCGCTTTGCCATAAATTGCCGGTACTGCTGACGACATCGATCCTCCCTGAACATCCACCATGCGACACTGACATCGCCATCCATCCTGCAACAAGCAACGCCTGTGCCACTTTACCCTGCAGTTGGGCCAACAGCCTACGCAGTATAGGAAAACGGCCATGCGATGCTGATGACAACGGCATGAAATCCGATGTGAGTCCGCAATCATTTCCCGGAGGCGGAGCCATAGCAGACAGCAACGCACCTAAATAGTGCCGCGTAAGCATGATGGGAATGAGGGGTCAAGGCGCAGCACCCAAACGGAGCGTCTGGGCCATGAGGATTGCTTGATATGGTGCCGGGAGGGGGACTCGAACCCCCACACTGTTACCAGCGGCGGATTTTGAATCCGCTGCGTCTACCGATTCCGCCATCCCGGCAAAGGGCGCCGAACCCAAACGCGTCCGGCGACAGAAGCCGCGCATTATCACCGAATCAGGCGGACTCCCGCAAGGCGGCAGCTATAATCGCGCCCCATGCAGGTTGCCGATTTTGATTTTGATTTGCCGGATGCGCTGATCGCGCAGTTTCCGCCCGTGGAGCGTGGTGACAGCCGCCTGCTGCACGTGGACACGCACGGCGGGCTCGCCGACCGCTTGTTCCGCGATTTGCCGGCCCTGTTGCGTCCCGACGACCTGCTGGTGCTGAACGATACGCGGGTAATCAAGGCGCGACTGTTTGGCCACAAGGATTCCGGCGGCAAGGTCGAGTTGCTGGTGGAGCGGGTGCTGGACGAATTCGAGGCGCTGGTTTTTATCCGTGCGAGCCATGCCCCGCAACCGGGGTCGCGGATACGCCTGGCCGACGATGTTGCCGCGGAGGTGCTGGCGCGGAAGGACGATCTGACCCGGCTGCGCTTTCCGCTGCCGGTGCTGCAGGTGCTGGATCAGTTTGGCCAACTGCCGCTGCCGCCCTATATCACCCACACGCCCACAGCCGACGACGCAGCGCGCTACCAGACGGTATATGCGAACGAGCCCGGTGCAGTGGCTGCACCAACGGCCGGCCTGCATTTTGACGACGCCATGCTGGATACACTACGCGCACAGGGTGTGCGCACGGCACGGGTGACCTTGCACGTGGGGGCGGGCACCTTTCAGCCGGTGCGGGTGGACAGCATTGCCGATCACAAGATGCACAGCGAACGCTATACAATTCCGCAGGCCACCGTCGACGCCATACGCGATACCCGTACACGCGGCGGCCGTGTGGTGGCGGTGGGCACAACCAGCCTGCGCGCCCTGGAAGCCGCCGCGCAGAACAGCGTCGGCGATCTGCATGCGGGCGCCAGTGAAACCGATATCTTCATCACACCCGGTTATCGTTTTCAGGTCGTCGATGTGCTGATCACCAACTTTCATTTACCCAAATCCACGCTATTGATGCTGGTCTCCGCGTTTGCCGGGCTCGATGCCATCCGCGCGGCCTACGCCCACGCCATAGCCGAACGCTATCGCTTCTTCAGTTATGGCGATGCCATGTTTTTAGAAAAGCATTCACCCCAATGAAATTCGACCTCCTCACCACCGACGGCGGGGCACGCCGCGGCCAGTTACACCTGGCCCACGGCACCATCCAGACCCCGGTTTTCATGCCGGTGGGCACCTACGGCACGGTAAAAGCCATGTCGCCATCCGAACTGACCGAAATCGGTTTCGAAATGCTGCTCTCCAATACCTTCCACCTATGGCTGCGCCCCGGACTGGAGGTAATCGAACGATTCGGTGGCTTGCACCGCTTCATGGGCTGGGACAAGCCCATTCTCACCGATTCGGGTGGCTTCCAGGTGTTCAGCCTGGGCAAACTGCGCAAGATCACCGAAGAAGGGGTGAAATTCGCTTCGCCGCTCAACGGCGACAAGCTGTTCTTGACGCCGGAAATATCGATGCAGATCCAGCGCACGCTGAATTCCGACATCGTGATGATTTTCGACGAGTGCACACCCTACCCGTCCACCGAACGCGAAGCCGCAGACTCGATGCGCATGAGCCTGCGCTGGGCCGAGCGCTCCAAGGCCGCGCACACTGGCAACCCCAACGCGCTGTATGGCATCGTGCAGGGTGGCATGTATGAAAGCCTGCGCGATGAATCGGTGCGTGACCTGGACGGCATGAATTTCGACGGCTACGCCATCGGTGGCCTGAGTGTCGGCGAACCCAAGGAAGACATGGCGCGCATTCTTCAGCACACCGCGCCACAGCTGCCGGCCGCCAAGCCGCGCTATCTGATGGGCGTGGGCACACCGTCTGATCTGGTGTTCGCGGTGGGTCAGGGGATTGATCAGTTCGATTGCGTGCTGCCCACCCGCAATGCTCGCCACGGCATTCTCTATACCCGGCGCGGCGACATTCGCATCCGCAACGCGCGCTGGAAAATCGATACCGCGCCTATCGACGACCAGTGCAGCTGCCACGCCTGCACCCATTTCAGTCGCGCCTACGTGCACCACCTGATCCGCGCCAACGAAATTTTGGGCGCACGACTGGCGACGATCCATAACCTGCATTACTACCACCACCTGATGGCCGAGATGCGCGCCGCAATCGAAGCCAGGCGCTTTGCCGATTTCAGCGCCGAGTTTCACGCAACCCGGGCGCTCGGATGGTGACGTAATACTTTTCCCCAGTCTGTGTAAAATCGCGCTTGCGGAGTTTCAATCACACAATAAAAAACACGCAAACCGACAAGGGGGAAACCATGTCAAACACCAATCAATATCCCATGCAGTTCACCGGCCGGGGGGGCGAGTATTTCGTCATCTGGATCGTCAATATCGCCCTCACGCTTGTCACCCTGGGCATTTATTCAGCCTGGGCCAAGGTGCGCACCCTGAGATGGTTTTACGGCCACACGCTGCTCGACAACCAGGCGTTTTCCTACCTCGCCACGCCGATGCAGATTCTCAGGGGGCGGCTCATTGCGCTGGCCGCGCTGGTGGCGTATTACGCGGCCGCGTATTTCGCGCCGATGCTGGCCGTGGTGATCATCATTGCCTTCTTTATTGGCCTGCCCTGGATCGTGGTGTCGAGCCTGCGCTTCCATGCACGCATGAGCGCCTATCGTGGACTGCGCTTCAATTTCACCGGCTCTGTAGGCGAAGCCGCGCGCATTTTCATTGGACTGCAGCTTTTGCTCATTCCCACCCTAGGCCTGATTCTGCCTTACCTCGCCTACCGCCAGGTCAGGTTCATTGCCGAAAATACCGTATACGGCCAGACTGCGGCGCGCTACCAAGGCACAGCCAAACCGTTCTGGGGCGTGTATCTGCTGAGCTTCGCCTTGATGCTGCTGCCGATTGCCATCATGGCGTTGGGCGGTTATCAGACGTATCAGGCGCGCGCTGCGGGCATGCCACCCGAAATGGCGATGGCAACGGCCGGCAAGTACATTTTCGCTGGCGTAGCCATGCTCTATCTGATGATTCCCATCGTCAGCGCCATGATCATGGCGCGCACCGCCAACCTGCTCTATAACCCCACCACGCTCGGTCCGGTCGGCTTCGATTCCAGCCAGCGCGCCCGCGACCTGATCTGGATTTATCTGTCGAATCTGGTGCTGATCGCCCTCACGATCGGCATCTTCATCCCCTGGGCCAAAGTGCGACTGGCC
>JBBQDI010000112.1:0-5652 GCA_038319505.1 Burkholderiales bacterium | reverse complement strand
ACCACGGCAGCCGCGACGGCACCACCGGCCTGGCCGAACTCGGTGGTGGCTACAATTTTGGTCCGGCGCAGCTGAATGTGTCGGCCGGCCAAACCTGGGCAGGCCAAAAACTGGCCCACGACGGCAAAGTGGATTTTGACGGCCAATACGTGGTGGCCGAGGTCATCATGCCGATCGCTTCGAAGCCCGGTCTCTTTGCTACGGTGGGCGCTTACGGCCACTGGGGCGAGGCGGACACCCGCCGCGGCTATCTTGTTGCCGGCGCGCAGAACTATTCTTACGCCAAACCCGACACCCGCACGGTTGGAATGCGCGCACGCCTCGATTGGGAAAATGCCTTTGCCGCCGCCGGCGCGCAGTTCACGCCCTACGCCGACCTGAACTATGCCGAATCACGCATGGATGGCTATACCGAAACCGGTGGTGCCTTCCCCGCAACGTTTGCCAAGCGCACCGGCCACACCACCGATCTGCATATGGGCCTGAATGCGGCCAAGCCGATTCCGTCGACCGCGTTCCAGTTCATTGGCAATGTGGAAGTGGCACATCGCTTTGAAGACCGTGGCACAGCCGCATCCGGCACAGTGAACGGCCTGTTTGCTTTCAATCTTGATGGCGAAAAATACGACCGCACCTGGCTGAAGGCGGGCGCGGGCGTGGAAGGCATGATTGGCAAGGGTAAAGCGTCGATCATGTTGAATGCGACCAGTAAAGGTGAAATGCCCAACGTCTGGCTGGCAGCGTCGTATCAGTTGACGTTCTAAGACACCAACCCGGCGGGGACCCCCGCCACCCGACAACGGCGCAGCCCAAACGGCTGCGCCGTTGTCGCATTGGGGGTTAGGTCCGCCGTGGGCCGTCGAACGCCCACGCCGCAAACGGCTCGATCTCGTCGCGATTGAGCAGCATGAGCTGATAGGCATTCGGGTTCATCGAATGATCGGGCGTGGTGTCCACGTTCAGCCGCTGTAACACATAGCCCAATAAGGCGCGCCGCACCTCCACTTCGATCACCTCGCCTGTCGCGCCGTAGTCCAGAAGCAGGCTCTCCCGCTTCTGCACGTCCAGTCCGCTATGCGGGGCAAGCTTCAGGCTCACGCTCTCCACCCAGTCATCGTCGTACTGCATGTTGGACTCGGCTGATGTATCCAGGCATTCCGCTTCCATGATGCGTGACAGCACAAAGTCACGGAAATCGCAGCTGCCCTCAGTGTAGGCACGGACATGCCAGCGGATGCCGGTATTGACCAGGCTATGCGGTTCAAGCATGCGCTCGGCCGGGTTATCACGATCCGACAGCGAACGGTAGGCCACACGCAGCTTGCGGCTGCCATGGATGGCGCGTGTGATCTGCGCCAGGGTCTGCTGGCTGGGCAAGCGCGCAGGCAGCGGCAAGGCGGCCGTCGGCAGGCCATAAATCAGTTCTGCGCCATACGGCCCGCTTGCCACCGCCAGGTTGGCCGCGATGATGGGCAGCACGGCAGCAGGGGTGAGGTCGGCGAATATCGCGCTAAATCCTTGTCCCGGCACAAAACCAAACACGCTGTGGTTGTAGACCAGATTTCCGGGCGCCAGATCGTTATACAGCTTGAGATCCTTGGTTGCCGCCGGGTCGGACAGGCCAAACGCCCGCGCCACGTCGCTGCGCGTCACCACCCCGGTATACCAGGCCATGACCTCGATGTAGTGCAGCCGCTGCCGTGTGGCCCACTTCACATCCAGCCGCATCCGCTCTTTAGTGTTCATCTCCCCGCCCCGCGTTATTCTTGTCCCTTGAAATTATAGGGGGATGCCGCCCCAATACAAACAATTACTTCGTATTTAATACGTAGGTGATATTTTATATTGACATTGATTAATGTATGGCCTACATTGCGTCCATGGTGAGCCGCAGGCTGACCCACAAACGAAGCAACCAACCATCACAGGAGAGACACACCATGGCAACTTCCCCCGCCGTACTGGCCGACGACAAATCCAAAGCCCTCGCCGCCGCACTGGGCCAGATTGAAAAGCAGTTTGGCAAAGGCTCGGTGATGCGTCTGGGCGACCACGATGTGTCACGCGACATCCAGTCCATCTCCACCGGCTCGCTCGGGCTCGACATCGCGCTCGGCATCGGCGGCCTGCCGCGCGGCCGGGTGGTCGAAATCTACGGCCCGGAATCGTCCGGCAAAACCACCCTCACTCTGCAAGTCATCGCCGAAATGCAGAAAATCGGCGGCACCGCCGCGTTCATCGACGCCGAACACGCACTCGACCCCAACTACGCGCAAAAACTCGGCGTCGACGTCGACAACCTGCTGGTCTCGCAACCCGACACCGGCGAACAGGCGCTCGAAATCGCCGACATGCTGGTGCGTTCCGGCTCGGTCGACGTCGTCGTCATCGACTCCGTTGCCGCACTCACCCCCAAGGCCGAAATCGAAGGCGAAATGGGCGACTCCCACATGGGCCTGCAAGCCCGCCTGATGAGCCAGGCGTTGCGCAAACTCACCGCCAACATCAAGCGCACCAACACGCTGGTCATCTTCATCAACCAGATCCGGATGAAAATCGGCGTCATGTTCGGCAGCCCGGAAACCACCACCGGCGGCAATGCGCTCAAGTTCTACGCCTCGGTCCGCCTCGACATCCGGCGCATCGGCGCGATCAAGAAAGGCGACGAAATCGTCGGCAATGAAACCAAGGTCAAGGTCGTCAAGAACAAGGTCTCGCCGCCGTTCAAGGAAGCCTTCTTCGACATTCTGTACGGCCAAGGCATCTCGCGCGAAGGCGAAGTCATCGAACTCGGTGTCGTCCACAAAATCGTCGACAAATCAGGCGCCTGGTCCGCCTACAACGGCGAAAAGATCGGCCAGGGCAAGGACAACGCGCGCGAGTACCTGAAAGAGCATCCCGAAATCGCCAAGGAAATCGAAGCCAAAGTCCGCGCCGCGGTCGGCGTCAAAGCCTCTGGAGCGGCGCCCGAAATTGAAGCCGACGCCTGATCCCGGCACGCTGCGTGAGCGTGCCCTCGGCCTGCTGGCACGGCGCGAACACAGCCGCGCCGAACTGACCCGCAAGCTCGGCCAGGCCGGCTTTGCCATCGAATACATTTCCCTACTGCTGGATGCATTTGAGGCGAAAAACTGGCTGTCAGACCAGCGCTTTGCCGAAAGCTATGTCGCCGATCATCGCGCGCGCGCTGGCAGCATCAAGCTGGCTTACGACCTGAAGCAGCGCGGCGTGTCGTCTTCCATCATCGATGAATTGTTGAGCAACAATCAGGACAGCGAACTCGAGCGCGCGCGCGAAGTGTGGCAAAAGAAATTTGGCATCCATCCCACGAACGCCGCCGAAAAGGCCAAGCACATCCGCTTCATGCAAAGCCGTGGGTTCACTGTGGAAGTAATACGAGAAGTTATCGAACAATAGCGCGCTACCCAAACCTCATTCGGGTGGATATTCATGAGCTACGGATTGGGCGCCGGCTGTAACAGCAACAGCACAGCCCATCATATTTCCCAAAGCACAGCTGGTTTTAATCTGTTCTAGCGCTGCAGATTCGTTGTGGAGACGCTTATATGAAATCCCCTTAGCATAGTAAGCCTGCGCATCTTTTGGATTCAGTTTGATCGCCATGTTGAATGCATTAATCGCGTCATCATAGCGCTTCAAACCGTAATAAGCCGAACCCAGGTTCAGGTATACCGGTTGAACATTTGGGTTGTTCGCAACCACACGGTTGTAGTCCGCTATGGCCATGTTCCACTTTTTCTGGGATAGCTCGGCATTACCGCGATTGTAGTAAATCCTGTCTGAACCAACCGCACGCTTGTTGGCAAGGAGCATGGCCGCGTCGTTCCACAACAGATAGGGGTCTGAGAATGTCCACAAGCGGTTCCAAGCAAGCGGGACCAGCACGACCACCATGGCAAACACAACCATGGCCAATTGTCTGCGTGACAATTGGATAACCATTAAAGTAATTAACATCATGATCCCTGGCAGCCACAAGTAGCTGCGGTACAAAACAAATGGTTCTTGCACCCTGATTGAAGAGAATTCAACCAGGAACATAAGCCAGGGGTAAACCAAAGCAAATCCGACCAAGCCTCGCTTGTCGTGACGCACAAGCAACCTGACTGCCACTAACCCATAACCGATGAAAGCAATAGCCGCCGCCCATGCGCGCCAGTCACGCACTGATGTAACGAAAGCCACGCGCATATCCACAGACATCCATGCCGGATTAGGCCAGAACCAGAGCAGTAAATATTTGAAGAACAGACCAGCCTGGGTAAACATGCTCAGCACATGCAATAGAGCAGGCGGAATACCGTCTAGTCCATACTGCGTAAAATAGGAGTCAGCGCCATAAACTTCAAATACGGCTTCGTAGGGAACCCCGAATATCCCTTTGACACTTAGCACCCCCAGAAGACCAATCGCGGCGAACGCTCCCCACGTTATCCCTATGGACACTCTGGATACTTGTATTCTTGACCCCAGCAGAATGCTTAGCATGACTGCAACCGCAGGAGCCATCACGCTATGCTCCTTGGAATAAAGCGCCATAAAATAGGCAGCTACCGACACTAGCAACCAGCGTTTTTCGCCGCTGAGCAGCCCTCTGAGATAGGCCAGCAACATCGCCAGCATGAACAACGTTGCCATCAAAATGCTGCGCTGCACCAGATAGCCCGTCGCATAAACCGCTACCGGGCTGCAGACAAAAAACAATGCGCCCACGTAGGCACCCCGGGTAGCATTGCGCTTTGATGCCTCACCAGGTGGCGAGTACAGCATCACCAATTGACGTAGGAAATAATACAACAGCACGCCGTTTGTTGCATGCAGGAAAGCATTGCCCAACCGGTATGCAACTGGTGAGTCAACGAAGAAAGCCCAAGTCCATCCCAGGGTGGCATAGGGAAGCCAGCGCAGATCGAAGTGGAACGAAGAAGTAGCGAAATGACTAATGCTGCCAGAAAAGAATGGCAGATCGTCAAATATCAATGGATTACCCACATATGGCAGATAAACCAGGCATGCCATGCCAAACAATACAAAGACCAAGCCCCTGTCATGCTGGCGCAGATAGCGCATCACGCTCGCTTTTATACGCACAATTCGCTCCGATCAAAAACAAAACCCCTCCTGAGAGGGGTTTTGTACATCCACATTGCCTGCTTGCTGATTACCCGGCTTGGCATCACTCGGACTCGCCAAGCTTCATTCACAGGCTATGCAAATTTATGGGCAACCAAACACTTTTCTCGTATTTGCATTAGGGGCTGAGCAGCCTGTAACCCACGACATGTTGCTGCTATTGACTGTAGGCGTATATGAAACAGTCGAAGTATCGTAAGGAGAACCCACGCCAGCAATAGTAATTGTAAACACACCGGCAGCAGAAGGTGCTGAAACAGCGCTCAGGGAGTCACCCGCGGCAGTAACGGTAGGAGCCGCAGTCAGACCAAGCGATACCCAATTCGTTGGCACACTTCCAACACCGGAGTTTTCCTGTGCGTACTGCGCGATGGCCATTTTCAAAGGATCGGCTGCTGTAGCTGCTTTAGACAGCTTGGCACGGGTAACATAGTCTTGATACTGCGGAATCGCGATCGCAGCCAGAATACCGATAATCGCGACAACGATCATCAATTC
>JBBQDI010000111.1:0-5660 GCA_038319505.1 Burkholderiales bacterium | reverse complement strand
TGGACGTGCGCGCCGCGCTGACCACCCTGCAGATGGGTGCAGCCCAGGCGGGTGAATTGCTGGCTGAGAGCCAGGTTCAGGCACGCCGGCTGGCATTGCGCTTTGGGCTGGACGATGCGGTGGCACAAACAAATGGAGCAGGATTAGAGCGGCTTTCTCGCCTGTATGCCGTGCAGGCAGCGCAATCGGCGCTGCACAGCCATTTCCGTTATGCAAGCGGGATCGAACAGGTGTTTGGCCTGTTGCAGGATAGCCTGCGCGCATTGTTCGGCGTCGAGCGCGCCTGCCTGTTTGCCCCCGCAGTTGACGGCACGTTGCGACTGAGCACGCTGATTCCGGCAGTTTCAGGCTTGAGTGCGCTGGCGATTCCGCTTGATGACGGTCATTCTGCGCTGGCCCGCGCACTGGCGCGAAATGCGCCTCAGGAGTTCGAGCACGGTGCGGCGGATACTGCACTGGTTGATGAACAGATTGCTCGCCTGCTGGGTGTGTCGCGCCTGCTTTGTCAGCCGCTGGCGCTGCAGAACGGTCAGACCGGAGTGCTGGTGGCAGGTGATGCGGCGTCTGATTTGAAGACATTACCGCTGTGGCGGTTCACCCTGGCCGAATGCACCGAGGCATTGAACCCCGCTTCTGCGAAAGCGCCCGCGTATGCGGAGCCGGTTCAAGCAGAAAGCGTGGTGCCGAACCAGGCAGCGCCTGTGGCACGGAATGACGACATCCCGCGGGATCAAGTGCGGCGCGCGGTGCATGAGGTGGCCAACCCGCTCACCATCATGCGCAATTACGTCAATCTGTTGTCCGACCGACTGGGGTCGGATTCGGCGATGCAGCGCGATCTTGGCATCATCAGCGATGAAATTGAACGGGTGGCGCGCATTGTTCGCGGCATCACGGTAACAGAGGATGTGTCGGCGCCTGCTGCGGCACTCGAGCTGGTATCGGTCAACGGCATCGTCTCCGAACTGGTGCGGATGGCGCTTGGCACTTTGTTTACGCCCAATAAGGTCAACGTGCAGATTGACCTCAATCCTGACGTGCCGCCGATGCCGTTGCAAAAAGACCTGCTGAAGCAGGTGTTGTTCAATCTGGCCAAAAATGCGGTCGAGGCCATGCGTGCTGGCGGCCACCTGAAGTTCACCACCCGGCTGGTCGAAACGGATGGACAGCGCCAGGTTGAAATCGAAGTGGCTGACACCGGCCCCGGGCTACCTGCCGCAGTTGCGTCTCAGCTTTTTGAGCCGGTGGTCAGCGAAAAGGGCGGTGACCATGCCGGGCTTGGCCTGAACATCAGCCGCAACCTGGTCGAACGCATGAACGGCCATCTCAACTGCACCAGTACGCCACAAGGCACTCATTTTTTAATCCGCCTGCCAACTATACGAAACGGCCAGGCACCGATAACGACAACACGCTACGGGTCTATGTAACCCGAGTCCAAGGAGAACCACGTGACAGATAATCCCATTGAGCATTCCCCGCAGCGGAATACGGTCAGCACCTTTCCGGTCAAGCCGCGCATCCTGGTGGTGGACGACGAACCTTTGATTCTGGAAGGGCTTTCGCGCATGCTCGCCACGCGTGAGTACGAAGTGGTGACTGCCAAGGGTGGCTGCGAGGCCCTGATCGCCATTGGCAAACAGCAGTTCGATGTGATCCTGCTCGACCTTGGGATGCCCGATCTGGACGGGAATGAAGTGTTGCGTTTTGTTGCCGAACGCAGCGCCGAAACGCCGGTGATTGTTGTGTCCGGCGACAGCACCATCGATGCCGCAATACGCGCCTTGCGCGGCGGGGCATCCGACTTCGTTCGCAAGCCTTATGAGCCCGAAGAATTGCTGCGCCGTATCGACAACACCTTGACGCGACGACGGCTTGAAAAAGAGAACGGCCATATCCTGCAACGCCTGCAACAATCAGAAAAATGGCACCGATTTCTGGTCAACAGCTCACCGGATTTTATCTACACGCTGGATAACGAAGGCCGCTTCACCTTTGTCAATGACCGGGTCGAAAGCCTGATCGGCTATCGCCGTGAAGACCTGGTGGGCCAGCATTACAGTCTGGTGATCCACGAAGACGATATTGCGATTGCCGAACACGTGTTCAACGAACGCCGCTCCGGCGACCGCAGCGCGCGCAATATCGAGATACGCCTCAAATGCAACCCCGGTGTTCGACGTCCGCGCTTGATGAATGGCCGTTGCAAGGCAGTCGAGTTGACCGCAACCGGGATGTATGACGATGAGGCCAGCCCGTTTGAGCGGCGCTTCATCGGGAGCTATGGCGTGGCCAAGGACGTGACCGAGCGCAAGCAGGCCGAGGAGACCGTGCATTACCAGGCCTATCATGACCTGCTCACCGGCTTGCCCAATCGTGCTCTGTTCCGGGATCACCTCGGCCTCATGCTGGCACAGGCCAAGCGCAGCCAGCAGCCGCTTGCGGTATTGAGTCTCGACCTCGATCACTTCAAGGTCATCAATGATTCGCTCGGCCACACCATTGGCGACGAAATGCTGCTTGCGGTGGGCGCGCGACTGCGCCAGTGCCTGCGCGAAGGTGACACCCTGGCCCGTTTGGGCGGGGATGAATTTGCCGTGTTGCTGCCCACCCTGGCGTCGCGCAGCGACGTTGAGCACATCTGCCGCAAGATTATTCAGGTGTTGTCCAAGCCGGTGTACGTCAAAGGCAATGAAATCTACATTTCGGTCAGCATCGGCGCATGCGTGGCGCCTGAAGATGGCGACATGATCGACAGCCTGATTCGCCAGGCCGAAATCGCCATGTATCAGGCCAAATCGCAGGGCCGTAGTCGCTTGCAGTTCTGGGAATCCGGCATGCAGGCGCCGTATTCCGAGCGCATGCAGATCGAGTCTGACTTGCGTCGTGCGCTGGCACGCAATGAATTTGTACTGTTTTATCAACCGCAGGTCGACACCGTCACCGGCGAGGTGCGCGGATTCGAAGCGCTGCTGCGCTGGTGGCATCCGCAGCGCGGTCTCCTGACGCCTGCCGATTTCATTCCGGTTGCCGAAGAGTGCGGTGTCATCGTCCCGATTGGCGACTGGGTGCTTCGTCAGGCCAGTGCACAAATGGCGGAATGGAGCAAAGCCGGCCTGCCGCCGGTGCGCCTTTCGGTCAACATCTCGTCACGCCAGCTTGAAAGCCCAGACTTCGTCGACAGCGTCATGCGTGCCGTGCAGGTGTATTCACTCAACGGAAAATTGCTGGAGCTTGAAATCACCGAAAGCCTGCTGATGCGCGACTTCGAGGCCAACGCCATCAAGCTCGGACGGCTCTCGGCCTCAGGTATCCGCCTGGCTATCGACGACTTTGGCACCGGCTACAGTTCGTTCAAATACCTGTCGCGCTTTCCCATTCACACGCTCAAAATCGACCAGTCCTTCGTTCAGGATCTCGACCGCGAAGAAAACATGTTGATCGTCAATGCCATGATCGCCATGGGCCGTGGAATGAACCTTAACGTCATCGCCGAAGGCGTCGAGACCGAATCCCAACGCGCACGCCTGGCGCAGATGCAATGCCATGAAGTGCAGGGCTACTATTACAGCAGTCCGCTTTCCAGCCACGAAGCCACGGCGCTGCTGGGCGAGCACGTGCGGGGATTTGCCCAAGCAGGGCAATTGGCTGCGAGTTGACGGGCTGTTGAAGTTGTTGCTACTCAATAAGTGATAAAGACAACCCCGGACAAGCATGCGCATGTGCTGCCAGGGTTTTCTTGCGCTGCAGGACGCAGCGCGTTTTGGGAATTCTGGTGGCCAGTCTCGGAATCGAACCAAGGACACGCGGATTTTCAATCCGCTGCTCTACCAACTGAGCTAACTGGCCATGATCAAGGTATCGATCTGATCAGGCACGTATGCCCAAGCCAAATCGAAGCCCGGCATTTAAACCTTAATCACGTTTTTAGTCAAGATTCGACGTGGGTTCCTGCTATTTTCAGCTGCCTTGGATTGTGCAGCCGGACTGTTTCACGGTGGTTCGTGATGCGTGAGCCGATAACTTCAAGTTCGATTATGGAAACGAGAAAAACGCATGGATGACTGGTTTGTCTGGCTGGCCCGTTTGATGTTTGTCGGCATTTTTCCACTGGGCGTTGGAATGCTTTTTCGTGCCTGGGGGATAGGCGTGCGCAAGGATTTTCGTTACGTGGCGGATTGGCGTGGACGATCCATACAGGCGGGCAAGCGCTGGGCCAACGTTGTGATGGCAATCAATGTCCTGGGCGGCACAGGCTTGCTGATGGTGGGTGTTCTGGTCGTGTTGAGGGGATTGCCCTTTGCGACGTGGTCCGGCGCGACGGCGCTGATTCTCTGGAGTTATTACTTTGCCCTGCAGGTTGTTGTGCAGCGTTCCAAGAACACCCGGGCAAGTTCTTGAATTGTGAAAGAGCATAGTTATTTCAGACTATCAATCGTGTTGAGCCGACTGGCTTGTAGGGCCCGACCCAACAGGCTGGATCTCAAGCCGCATCAAATTTGGGTTTCGTTTAGCAAGTGTGTGGCTGATAAAGAGAAGTGGGTGTAAAGTTGCCGAAAATAAAAATAAATTTATACATGGTTAGCGTTTGTTTATATGCAAAAAGGAGGAGAACAATCTATGTCTGAGCCAAAAGTTTTTGATCCCAAAGCGTACTGGAGTGCAACGCTCCGGCTACTTCTCGTAACCCTTGTCATCTGGTTTGTTGTTTCTTTTGGTGCCGGCATCTTGTTCCGCGATGCACTCGACGGCATTCACCTCGGCGGGTATCCCCTGGGCTTCTGGTTTGCCCAACAGGGTTCCATCTTTGTCTTCGTCGGCTTGATCTTCTGGTATGCCAGGCGCATGGACAAGATCGACCGCGAACACGATGTCCACGAAGAATAATCTGAAGACCGAGGAGACAACAAAATGGATTTGAAAACCCTGACATACATCGTGGTGGGCTTGTCTTTCGCCCTCTACATTGGCGTGGCCATCTGGGCACGTGCGGGCACGACCAAGGAGTTCTACATTGCGGGTGGCGGCGTGCACCCGGTGATCAACGGCATGGCGACCGCGGCTGACTGGATGTCGGCCGCATCGTTTATCTCGATGGCGGGTCTCATCGCCTTCTTGGGCTACGGCGGCTCGGTTTACCTGATGGGCTGGACTGGCGGTTATGTGCTTCTGGCCGTCTTGCTGGCGCCCTACCTGCGCAAGTTCGGCAAGTTCACCGTGCCCGAGTTCATTGGGGATCGCTACTATTCCAATGCTGCCCGGATCGTGGCGGTGATCTGTCTGATCTTCATTTCGTTTACCTATGTCGCGGGCCAGATGCGCGGCGTCGGTATCGTGTTCTCTCGCTTTCTTGAGGTAGACATCACGACAGGTCTGATCGTCGGCATGGGGCTGGTGTTCTTCTACGCGGTACTCGGCGGGATGAAGGGCATTACCTACACGCAGGTTGCACAGTATTGCGTGTTGATTTTCGCCTACACCATTCCGGCGGTATTCATTTCCCTGCAGCTCACCGGCAATCCGCTTCCGCAACTGGGGCTGGGCAGCAACATCGGCGATATCGGATTTCTGACCAAGTTGGACGGGGTGGTCACCGATCTGGGTTTTGCCAAGTACACCTCGGGTGACAAGAGCATGATTGATGTGTTCTGTATCACCCT